>CAYNXM010000357.1:0-20005 GCA_964401105.1 uncultured Lyngbya sp.
TGTAATTCCGGCTGGCAATAGTGTTGGGTCAATTGATAAACTTTCAACATCATCCCCATCTGGACGTGCTGTCAGGACAATGGTTGCCGAGACCATGTTAGGACTATCGGTATCGGTGATAGTAACATCTGTATCCCCAATTGCAACAGGTGTTCCCCCAACGGTAAATGTTGTCGTGAAGTCATTTCCCGCGATAGTGGTATCATCCCCGTCTAAGTCTAATATTGGAGGGATTGTTTCGGCGAAGGTGATAGTAGCGATCGCTGTATTACTGTCAAGAATCCCATCATTGACCGTAACTTGTACGATGCGATCATCTGGAGTAGGATTGTCGGCAGTGTTATTATAAACAATCTGGTTAATTGCGGTTTGATAATCTGCTTTTGTCGCAACACCTTCAAGAATTAGAGTTCCAGTCTCTGGGTCATAATTACTGGCTGTAATTCCTGGCGGGAGTGTTCCGTTAACCGCTAAACTTTCAACATTATCCCCGTCAAGAGGATTTGTTAGAACCAGGGTAGCCGAAACCATATTATCACTGTCATCATCAGTAATGACAACATCCACATCCCCAACAGGAACTGGATCTCCAGCAAACGCATCCGTAAAGTCGTCCCCTGTCGCTGTACTATCATCACCATCCAAGTCCAATACAGGGGGTTGTGTACCAGCACGGGTGAAGACAACACCCCCCGCAATTAAGTCCATTCCACCAATATCTTCATCGGTGTCAGTTGGAAAGCTATTAAAGTCAACTAAATCTGGGTTGTTCCCAAGATCTGTTGGAAATAGAGAATATCCAAAGAAATTATCACCTTGCTGTAAACCCAAGTCCCCGAAGCTGACATAAACCCCTGATATGGGTTGTCCGTTTGGCTCACCAACAGTCGTGATCCGTCTTAAGCGATTATCATTATCATCTACCAGAGTAGCTTGATCTCGGCGCAGAACTTCGGCAATGACTGAGGTGTTTGAGTCTCCCCATACCCCGTCATCGACATTAACTAACTGTCCATATTGGGATGGAACTCCATTGACTAACTCTGTAATAACGGCAATCTGAAATGGATCGTTACCACCCCGTTCTAAAATTAAGAATCCAGCGTCTACCGGGTCAATCGTAACACTTAAGGCATTGGTGGAAATGTAGTCAACCCGCTCAATATTGTTATTATTACCTTGATCGTTACCTTGGTTGCTGAAAACATTATCTGTACCCCGGTTAATGATCTCCCCAAACAGGGCATCTTCCATGATGCTGGTAAAAGGAACATCAGTGTATTGAGGTCTGATGAGAACATTCTCGTTCGTGCTACCCTCGGCTTGTTCAAACCATACCAGTTGTCGTCGTCCTTGCACCTGATCTTCGTTAGCTGGGTCAAAAACCCGCCTCAAAGCAAACTCATCTAGGGTGTCCCCGGCTAGAAATTCCTCACCGCCATCTAGAGTGAAACCTGTAACTCGAATATCATTCCCATCACCCTCCCGAAAGCTGTAATTTACGCCCTCTAATTCATACGTCCTTCCCGGCTCAGTTAGATTGACTACCTCGGTTGTTACATCATCAATTCCTTCGGGAAAGACAAAATGGTAGTGATTTTGGGTTTCCGCAGTCAGGGCTAACTGCGGTTCAAAATCTGATGTCGTCACTTCCAGATGCCAGTCTCCCCCTAATCTTGGGTTGCCGGTGCGGTTGGCTGAGGCCGCAATTTCTGCACCCGTTAAACGATGCAGTTTTTCAATAAATTCTGTTCCGGCATCCCCTGCAGCGACATTACACCCATAAAGCAGTAAGGATCTCTTGAACCCCCTTTGAATTCCCCCCTTGGTAAGGGGGGTGGAGGGGGGTAAATAAGCAGCCTTGAACCAATTTTTTAGATGTTCTGCGTATTTTCCGAGGGTCTCTAAACTGAGGTGAGTATTTCCTAACTGTAAGCGACCCGGAGAGCCGTGAGAAATAATATGCAGTGATGAAACAGCAGGATTTTGTTCGAGTGCTTCAGTAATTTGTGCAATCCCATCTTGATAAGAATTTAAAATAATAGTCTTAGCCTGGGGAATTGTTCCCTGCAAAAGAATCTCTGCTTTTTCTACTCCTGAATCAATGATGACTAGGATTTTTGAGGGAGACTGAGTGCTTAGATCAACTGACTCAAGCTGCTGCGAGTCTCTCAGTTGATTCATGGAACTTAATACTTTTATAGGATGGTAATTACTGTAATCTTGCATAGCGTTTTGGATGGTATACATAACTCTGATAGCTCCTCAAACAAGAACCTAGACTAATAAGTGTTTCTACAAGTTTCCGAAAAATGATTATTGGCTTAACTTCTTATACTTTCAACAAGAGTTAAAGTCCTCTGGTGAAGGGGATTAGCCCTACTTAGTGCAAGGGTAAAGGTCTCCTGCTGCAACAGATTAAAAGCCAAAAGTTAAGTCTTAGCATACCAGACTTTTACCTAGGGCTACTGTAGCGGAATATTGGAATCTAATCAATTGATGTAGCGTATTTTATTACACTGCGTAAATGCTACATAAATTTGAGGCTTCCGAATCGCATTCCGAGTCGCATCTATTTTAAAATTTTTATTGATAAGTACACACAATTAGCCTCCAGCTTCGTAGCAAATAGGGTAGAAAATCTGGAGACAACAAGCTCTATTTGTATACAACTATTTTAGAGAAGATACTGAATTTAGTATTGAGTTAACCAGCTCTACACGGAAAGTTGGCTCACGCCAAACATTTTCCTAAATGAGTTGATGCTCGCTTGAGCGGCAAGAAACAAGGTGACTCTTCCCCCTGATTTAAACTCAACCTGCTCGACATCTAGCTATTGACCCTGCCTCTAGCAAGCTGCAATCTAACTCTCAAGCTACTAAGGCTTAAACCTCAGCATCAACTTAATACTATCAGTATTTTACTCTTAATTGTATTTTTCTGACAAGAATTTATCAGTGGTTCTACATAATGGACATATAACCTTGATTTTGCTAGTTCCGTGTATCTTCTTATGCCAGTTATAAAACTGTCAACTTCAGACTTGACAAAAATATTGTTATACAAGTGATATAGACTAAATGATAGTTATGTTATATTACATTATATGTGTTCTAAGATTTGTATCCCAGTGACTAACCTAAAGCGTAAAATCCTAGGTTATATTAAAGTATTTTGATTACATAAACTTTTATTGATAAAAAAGATAAAATTGAATTGTTGCAGAATCAAAAACATAAATGATATTTTATATTAATGAGTTTCTCAATTAACATTTAAGTCAAAAAATTAAGCATTGTCGATGCTAACCACTGTTGTAATATTTTAGTTAAGGATATCGCTTGCAGATATTGTTTTTGATTACCTTGCTGAAAAAAGTATTGAGTGGCTTGATTAAAGTCTGCGAGTGCAAGAGCGTAAAGTCTTTGTTGTTGGTACAATTTTCCGCGACTTAAATAAGCTTGTGCATAGAACGGATCTAAACTTAATGCAGTATTAAAATCTTGAATAGCATTTTTAATCTCTCCCTGATGAGAACAACTACAGCCTCGATTATAATAGGCTCTATAGTTGTTAGGATTGATTGCAATAGCGGTTGAAAAATCACTCATTGCTTTAGATGTTTCTTGATTTAATAAATAAGCCACACCTCGATCTATGTAAATCTCTGCAATTTCTGTATTTTCTAACGGCTGAGATAACTTTAATGCTTGGTTATAATCACTAATTGCTGTCAAATAATCTTTCTTATCTACAGAAACTAAAGCCCGATCATAATAACCCCTTGCCTCATCAGGATATTGCTGAATTAGTTGATTATAAGTCGATGTTGCTAGATTGAAATTATTATTTCTATAATATGCAATTCCTAAATTGAGATAGGATTCAATATCATTTTTATTCAAATCAATTGCTTTCTGACAATCTATTGTTGCTTTAGCATAATTCTCAGTTTGGATATCTACCCAACAGCAACCTCGATAAGCTTCCGCAGAATTAGGGTTAATTTGAATAGCCCGGTCGAAGTAGTGAAGTGCTTTTGAATAATCAGAAAGTTGAATCTGCTCTATGCCAATTTGGAAGAATTGATGTGCAGCAACTTGCTCCGGACTTATCTTGAGTGCTTGCACAGGCATAGTGTTGAGAAACCATACAATTATTGTACTGCTAATAATCCAAGGGATAGAATTCATGTAATTCATAGACTTTTAGAAAATCATCAAGATCAGATTGAATTGCTCAAAATTTCATGTCGTTCATTACAAAAAGTAGAGCTCAAATAAAAAAAATAAGACTCAGGTCAATACAACTGAAAAACTTGCATGAGTCTTAAATAATAAAAAATACTAAATTTGAAGTTGTTTATAACCGATTTACCAGCCTTTCTCAGCTTTATCAACAACGTAAGCAGCGACATTTTCAATTTGATCCGGCTTTAAACGTCCTTTGAAAGCAGGCATAGCACCCTTACCATTTGTGACTTGATAAGTAATTGCGGCTTGAGCGTCTTCACTAAATCCTTTTAAATACTTAGCCAGTGCCTCTTTCTTGAGGGTTTTGTTTGCCATAACTACATTTTTTCCTCCTATATGACAACTAGCACAATAGGCACTAAAAACCTGAGCGCCTTTTGCTGGATCGCCATCGGCTAAGGCTGGAGACTGTAAAGCGAATGAAAAAAAGAGAAGACCTAATAGTACGAAAGAAAGTAACTTTTTCAACGGAATGTTCCTCAACAGAAATAAATCGACAGAATATCGTGCCAAGATTTTGCTATACTGGGCTAACCTTGTCAAAAGACAACGTGTCAAACTTAAAGATTCAATAATAAAGTCTAAAATTAATTGCTTTACCCTAGGATAATAACGGTTAATCCCATTAATACCCAAAAATACAGATGACTTCTCTACCAAATTATCGTCCTAAAAAACTGTCAGTCGGCCCATTAGAACAGGAAATTTTAAATATTATCTGGGAATTAGATGGGGCAACCACAAAGCAAATTCATCAGTATATTCTGGCTGACCCGGATCGGGAATTGTCTTATCCGACCGTAACAACAGTATTGCAACGCCTCACTCAAAAAGGTTGGCTGGCCTGTGATCAAAGCGATCGCGCCTTTGTCTGGCAACCCTTACTCTCTCAAGCCGAAGCCCAACTCCTACAGGCCCATGAACGCCTCAATCAGTTTCTGGCTGTGACAAACCCCGATATGGTCGCCGCTTTTGCGGATGATTTGGATCGGGGGAGTTTAAACCAACTCGAAGCGATCGCAGACCGGATACAAGCCATTCGTCAAGCCAGACAGGAGGAGGAATAATGCATTTATTCATGTTAGGAATTGCCTTAACACTGGCTGTAGGAGTACAATCCATTAATCTAGCAGAGCAACCTACCCCCAGACAGCGGCTACAGCGGTCGCTGATCGGAATTTTAGTACCACCATTATTATTAATCATTACTGCGATCGCAGTGATTTGGATGGGGCCACAAGGAAAAATGCTGGGACAATCTACAGGTCTGTTAGGCTATGGCTTAGCTTGGGGATTTTGTGGATGGGCGCTAGTATTAGCGGGTATTTTAATGATACAAGCCGTCAGATCATTACAACAAATTCGCTCTTTTCCCACCCAACAGTTACACGGGATTAAAGTTCGAGTTTTGGATCAACCGATTTTATTTTGTGCTCAAATTGGTTTATGGCATCCTGAATTAGTGGTAACAGAAGGCTTCATCCAAACCTTAAGCCATCAACAACAGCAGGCGGTTTTAACCCATGAGCAAGCCCATTATTATTACCGAGATACCTTTTGGTTCTTTTGGCTGGGTTGGTGTCGTCGCTTAACGGGATGGTTCCCCCAAACTGAAATATATTGGGAAGAACTGCTATTATTACGGGAATTACGAGCCGATCGCTGGGCTGCACAACGGATCGATCCATTACTGTTGGCGGAGTCATTAGTGTTGATGGTTCGTCATCAGACCATTACCCCACCCGCACATTGTGCAACCTTTAGTGCCGCCACGCCACAAAATCGCTTAGCTGAACGGATCGAGGCATTGTTAACAGAAAATATACCACCTCAGGAAAATTATTGGGAGGCTTGGGGTTGGATTGGATTTGTTTTACTACCTTTATTGACTATTCCATTTCATCACTATTTTTAGATGTTTATAGAACCGTTATCAGATCTTTGTGAGAGAATCAATTGAAAATAGATCTCTAACTTGTCACATTAATCAGTTTGGATTAACTGCTAAGTACAAAGATATTGGAAATTGATATACTTGTTAAATTTTGATGACATTGTAAAGAAAAATAATGAGTTGGGATGACACGAGTTTACTGAGTTGACAGCTTCCAGTTGGGTTCTGTATGATATGAGATATAGAGTAAGATTGGGTATAGGTATGCCTACAAACTCAAATTAGAGTAGATTTATTCTTTAAACCCTGATTATATCGAAGCAACTCTTACCATTAAACTCAGTAGAACTTATTTTCTCTACAGCTAGGAAATACAGATATTAAATACCCTACTGTGAGGCAGGGGTTGACAAAACTACATAAATATGATGGCGGGGTGCGTCAATGACTGCGGCTCAGTCTAATCAACTGAAAATAGATTTCTAACTTCTCACTACAATAAGTTTGGATTAACTGCTAAGCATAAAAATATTGAAAATTGATATACTTGTTAAATTTTGATGACATTCTCAACAAAAATGATGAGTTGGGATGACACGAGTTTACTGAGTTGACAGCTCCCCATCGGGTTCTGTATGATATGAGATATAGAGTATGATTGGGTATAGGTATGCCTACGAACTCAAACTTTAGTAAGTATTCTCTGAGAGGAAATATTAGGCGAGACGGGAAATGCTTGGCGTGACGGGAAATGTTTGGCGCGCGCGCCAACCCGTCAAGATAGCCAACCCGTCGATAGCCCAACCCGTCAAGACAGCCAACCTATTAATTTCAAACCCCAATCGTATCGAAGCAACTCTTACCATTAAACTCAGTAGAACTTATTTTCTCTACAGCTAGAAAATACATAAATTAAATACTCTACGGTGAGCGGGAGTTGACAAAACTACAAAAATATGCAATTTGGGTGCGTCAATGACGCACCTGAGAGTGATTATGCACCACCGCGTAATTTTTCCAGTACACTGAGATCTTGTAAGGTGGAAGTATCTCCGGCAATTTCTTCACCTGCTGCTAGGTTTCGTAAAAAGCGCCGCATAATTTTACCGGAACGAGTTTTAGGTAAATCATCGGTAAAGCGAATTTCACCTGGACGGGCAATCGGCCCAATTTCTTGCACGACGTGTTGTTTTAGGGTTTTATTTAATTCCTCACTAGCTGCCTCATTTCCTTCTAAGGTGACAAAAGCAACAATTTCCTCCCCTTTGACTTCATCAGGTCTGCCTACTACTGCGGCTTCTGCTACTGCCGGATGAGACACTAAAGCCGACTCAATTTCCATCGTTCCCAAACGGTGTCCGGCTACACTAATAACATCATCCACACGACCCATTACCCAGAAATAACCATCTTCATCTCTGTGAGCACCATCTCCAGCAAAATAAACATAATTGCCATCTTTAGGGGGAATAAACTCCCAATAGCTGCGACGATAGCGTTCTGGGTTACCATAAACCGTTCGCATCATACTCGGCCAGGGATGTTTTATGACTAAATATCCGCCGTCATTGCCTTCAACAGGGTTGCCTGAACCATCGACAATATCAGCAATAATTCCAGGGAAGGGTAACGTGGCTGAACCAGGTTTTGTGGGGGTTGCACCGGGTAACGGGGTTAACATAAATCCTCCAGTTTCCGTTTGCCACCAGGTATCCACAATCGGACAGCGTTCAGCACCAATTACGCGATGATACCACATCCAAGCTTCGGGATTAATCGGTTCGCCAACCGTTCCCAATAGCCGCAAAGACGATAAATTACGGGCGTTAGGATGCTTGTCTCCCATTTTCATCAATGCCCGAATAGCAGTGGGGGCAGTATAAAAAATCGTTACCCCTTGTTTTTCCACCACATCCCATAAACAGCCAGGGTTAGACGGACGAGGGGCACTTTCATACATCACCGTCGTTGCCCCATTCGATAACGGCCCATACACAATATAACTATGACCTGTAATCCAACCCACATCAGCAGTACACCAAAAGACATCTGTATCTTGTAAATCAAACGTCCATTTGTTGGTCACATGAGTATAAAGGTTATAACCACCTGTCGTATGAACAACACCCTTAGGCTTTCCAGTCGTACCACTTGTATAAAGGATAAATAGCATATCCTCACTATCCATTGGTTCAGCCGGACAGTCGGGTGAGGCATCCGCTTTTAATTCATGCCACCAATGATCTCGACCCGCTTCCATGTTAATATCCTGACCAGTGCGTTTCACCGTTAACACATTTTCAACACTGGAAGCGCCTAATTCTATCGCTTTATCGACTTGATCTTTCAGCGCAACAATAGCATCTTTACGCCAACCGCCATCAGCCGTAATCACTAATTTTGCTTCAGCATCCACTAATCGATCTTTTAACGCTTCGGCACTAAACCCACCAAACACAACCGTATGCGGCGCACCAATTCTGGCACAAGCCAACATCGCGATCGCGGCTTCTGGTATCATCGGCATATAAATTCCGATGCGATCGCCTTTTTGCGCCCCCAACTGCTTCAGCACATTTGCCATTTGACAAACTTCTCGATGCAGTTGAGCATAAGTTAAAGTGCGAGAATCTCCCGGTTCCCCTTCCCAAATTAAAGCGGCTTTGTTACGTCGCCAAGTCGCCAGATGCCGATCTAAACAATTGTAGGAAATATTAATTTTACCACCGACAAACCACTTGGCAATTGGCGGTTGCCAGTCCAGTACTGTATCCCATTTCTCAAACCAGTGTAATTCTTTTTCTGCCAATTCTGCCCAAAATCCTTCCGGGTCGGCTTTCGCTTGATCGTAAAGTTGTTGATATTGCTCTAAACTTTGAATATGGGCATTTTGCGAGAACTCTGTCGGCGGCTCAAACAGGCGTTGCTCATGTAAAATCGATTCAATAGTAGGTTGTGACATTATCGCTGATTGTAACTTTAGACACGATGCTTGATTATCTCTACATTTTGTATCGAAAGCGGCTTGTAGAATCTTTAGTTTAGTTAAAAAATGCCTCAATTCTCAACAATTTAGTTATATAGCGCGATACGGCTAACGCCACTAGAAAAGCGAACGCAGTCAGCTTTATAACAATTTTCAAGAATACCCGGAATTGGATTCATATAACAGAAAGTATAAGTTATCGTCCTTAATAGCCACCTAAACTGATGGAACCGATAGAATTGACTGTTGCCGCATTAGCATCCTTAATGATAACGAAAGCCACAGGAAAAGTTGGAGACAAATTGGGGGATAAGATATTTGAACAAGGCGGAAATTTACTGCAACAGCTTCGCCGGAAGTCTCCTCAAACTGCATCGGCAATTGAAAAAGTTAACCAGACCCCTTTAAATTGGGATCAAGCGGTAATAGATGTTAAGGCAACAGCAGCAGACTATCCAGAGGTTGCCCAAATAGTTGAGGAAGTAGAAGCAACTATTAGTGATGATACAGAATTGAGAAAAACGTTAGAAGAAATTGCTGCAACGATTAAATCTCAGCCTGCAACCGTTCAGAATTCCGCCCAGTTAGCCGAGAAAATTAATGCTTTATTTCAGGGAACAACTATTACAGGTGGAAACGTTGGTAATACAGGCATGACAGGCAGTACCATTCAAGGCGGTACATTTAATATATGACTGAATAGCCCTCAAACCTCTGCCCCCAAACCCCCAAAATTGGGGGCTTTGAGAGATTGGGACTTTGAGTCCGGTTCCCCCCAGAATTGGGGGGCTAGGGGGGCAAAACCCTATGAAAACCTAGATCGACGCGGTATTACTGAACGCGATAAATTTGTTGGACGCGATTCTCTTGACAGAGAGGCTACGCCAACGCACACTTACAGAACTGTATCAATTATTGCAGCAAAATACCCAAGTTGCGATTACTGCCGCAGTCGTGGGTATGGGCGGCGTAGGTAAAACAGAACTGGCTATTCAATACGCCCGTCAACACCTCAATGACACTTACAAAGGCGGCGTATGCTTCCTGACTGGCAATAGTTTTATCTTGGAGTTAATTCAATTTGCCCGTCCTCGCTTCTTCCCGCAGAAGGACTTTAGCGGCTTTTCTGAAAAGGAACAATTAGACTATTGCTGGACACATTGGGCAGAAGGGAAAGTATTGTTAATTGTAGATGATGTCACAAACTACAAACAACAGGTTAAGCCCTATTTACCCAGTTCTCCTCGGTTTAAAATATTAGTTACCACAAGAGAACAGATCTCTAACGTTACTCCTCTCAATTTAGAAGTCCTGCATCCCGAAGATGCCTTAAAATTACTTGAGTTTATCGTAGGGAAAAATCGCATCGAAGCAGAAGCCGAAACCGCAAAAGAGTTGTGTCAATGGTTAGGCTATTTACCGTTGGGGTTAGAATTAGTTGGGCAATATTTAGCAGAAGATGAAGATCTGTCTTTAGCGAAGATACTACAACGCCTGCAACGTAAACGCCTACAACATTCTTCACTAAAAGATGCAGATACAGCAGAAACCGCAAAATTAGGAGTCGCCGCAGCCTTTGAATTAAGCTGGGAGAGGTTGCAACAACAACCCGAAACCCAACAATTAGGCTGTTTATTATCGCTATTTTCTCCTGATGAGATATTGTGGGACTTAGTGGAAGCAGTATATCTCTATTGGCAAGGGAAGGATATTGATAGCGAAGATATTGAAGATAGCAGACGCAAATTAGTTAAACTCAGCCTATTTCAACAAAGCAAAGAGAAAGAGAACACCTATCGCCTGCATCAACTACTGCGGGAGTTTTTCCGCGACAAACTAGAACAACAAGCAGAGGCAGCGGCAATGAAACAAGCCTTTGTTACCACAATGGTTAATATTGCTTCTCAAATTCCTTACAATATTACAACGAAACAAATTAAACAAGTTGAACCTGCTATTAAACATATCGAAGAAGTGGCTAACACTTTTGTTGAATTGTTACCCGATGAAAATTTAATTTTGCCATTTATTGGTTTAGGTCAGTTTTATGAAGGTCAGATCTTGTATTCAGAAGCCGAACCTTTCTTTACTCCTCACAAGGGCGTTACAGTGAAGCTGAACCGTTGTTCAAACAAGCTTTAACAATGTATCAACGGCTATTTAAGGAAGATCATCCTGATGTGGCTAGAGGACTGAATAACTTAGGCGGACTTTACTCCTCTCAAGGACGTTACAGTGAGGCTGAACCGTTGTACAAAGATGCTTTAGAAATATTGATAAAAACAGTCGGTGAAGATCACCCTAATACTAAAACTTGTAGAGGAAACTTAATCAGATTTTCTAAGACAGTTAATGAATTGATTGAATCTTTCATGTCTCAGTTTCAACAGTCAGAAAATTCATCCGAATAATAAGCTAAATTTTCTCATCCCTGATTAAAATAAAAAACTAAATCATGGGATTATATCCTTATTTTAGAATATTTTTGCAGAGAGTAAGTTGATTAGAATATGGATAATTGTGGATTCCTACCTACGTGGGAATGACAACTTATAGTCTGTCCTCTGTGTTATCAGTGTCTTTGTGGTTCTTTTCTTAAAATAAAATTCCTAAAAATTTAAATAGTAATATCTACATATCGGGTTCAAAAAAATATTCAAATCCCTTCTGTTTTAATCCAGCTTTAAGTTTTTTGTCTCCTGTCCACAATAAACCTTGCAATTGCAATGTTAAAGCCACATGAGGTGTATCACTTACATCCACATCGCGACAATATTCATAAGCTAATGAGCGATTTTCAATTGCGATCAAGTCTTCTTTGTATAAATTAATCCGCCTCAATAAAATATGATAAACTTTAATCACTTCATCTTCTGTTAATTGACTACGCTGAATAATTTTTTCTTTTCGTTTAAAAAGTTCAACTAAGACTAGCTCACAAACAAATAAATTGTACTCTGATTTAAAAATAAATTCAGTGAACCGAGATTGCTCCCTTAGTAGTGAAGAAAATAAAATATTCGTATCAATAATTATCGGTGGCATCGACATCATCAATAACCAGTAAACTTAGATTGAATACTTTCCCAAACTGCTTGATCAATCTCCAAGGCTAATTGATCTGCTTGTTCTCCTGTTAATTGACTTCGCTTGCGAATGGACTCTAACTCTAGATAATCTAAAAACATTCTGAGTTGCTCTAAGTCGATTGACTCTCGGTTTAGCCGAACAACAATATCTTTATTTTCTAGTCTAATTGTGTAGTTTGATTGTTCTGACATTTTATTTTGAGAACTTGTCATTGATCTATCATTATTATAAATGACTCTCACTAAAACAGAGATAAAATTATGCGATCGCGTAATTGACTTCACCATAAGTGGCTTTGTGATACTATATTATCATCAAGGTAAAATGCAGTCCTTAAAATAAGATTATGCTAAATGGTATCAAACAACGAGGAGTTGTGAGTAAAGATGGCAAAATTGAAATTCAAATACCTGAACTCCCAGAAGGAACAATTGTTGAGGTTATCGTTTTAGTTGAGAAAGAAATAATAGAATCAGATTGTAGTTCGCAAATTCCACAAGATACAACAGAATATTTACTCTCAAATGGATCTAATCGTCGTCATTTAATGACTGGAATTGAAAATATAGAAAATAATACTAATCTTGTTAGTTTTACTCAAGAGAAATGGGATGAGGAACATAACATTCACTCCTAAAGCCTTTGAAGATTTTAATAATTGGGCAATACAAGATAAGAAAACTTCTCGTAAGATTATTACTCTGATTAACGATATACTTCGTCAACCTTTTACTGGGTTGGGTAAACCTGAACCTTTGAAACATGAGCTGAAAGGATATTGGTCACGGCGCATTACTGATGAGCATCGTTTAGTCTATAAGGTTAGTGAGAATGCAATTATTATTCTAAGTTGTCGATTTCATTATGATGACTAACCTGAAAGAGATTCTATATTGAGGCTAAATCATTATAGAAAGTTAAATGAAAACTATACAATTATACCTTGCAGTTCCGATAGAAACATATCGCTCTTTTTTCAGTCGAGATTTAGCACAGGCATCTGTACAAGAATATCAAGTTAAAATGATTATTTATGATTCTATGAATGAGGTAATAATACAATGGATAAACTAGAAAAAAAACGTCAAATAATTCAAGAATTTTTAATCAAGTACAGTGACTTTCAAATAAAAGAAGAACATATTGAAACTCAGTTAATATTTGATCCTGAACGAGATCATTATCAAATATTAGAATTAGGTTGGGAAGGTTATGATCGAATTTACAAAGGAAAGATGCATAAAGTTATCAAACGTTTTTTGATTCGGCTTAAACATCACTAGAATATCAACATCACTTTGATTATTAATCTCAGTATCACGGACAAATGAACCGAAAATACCACAACGACTGATTCCAAAAGGTTGTAAATCCTGTTGATTTTTTTGCAGTAAAGATCAAACTTCAGCTTTCGTTTGTACAGGTATTGTTTGCATAGATCATTAATTTGCGACCGAGGCGATCGCAAAGGAAATTAATACAGAATATTTTATCTAATTTTTCTGATTAAGGTGTTTGCCAAATTCGTTGATGATAATCTTCTAATTTCTCATAAGGATCGACGCTATCATGATTGTGGTTATGATTATGATCGTGATGATGGTGATGATGATGACCGTTAGAATCATCCGAAACCGCAGCTAAACGGAATTTACAAGCTTCACAATTCATCTGGACTTGTCCGAGTTGGGTTTCAATTTCGCGATCGCGCAACAGATATAATAATTCTGAATGAATTCCCATTTCCGGTAAACAGTCCATCTGTACTTCAGGATGTTGCTGTTGTTGAAGGGTAGTAATATCAAAGATTTTCTTGACTAATACCCCTGTAAATAGGAAATAAGGCAAGACAATAATTCGTTTGGGTTTGTACAATAACGCCCGACGAAAGCCTTCTTCTAGGCGCGGATGGGTAATACCGATAAAACAGGTTTCTACCGTGGAATAACCGCTGCCTTCCCACACCATCCGTGCTAATTTATAAACATCGCCATTAGCATCCGGATCGCTTGCCCCCCGTCCGACAAATAGCAATACGGTCTCAGACCGAGGAATTTGCTGAGGATTATGTTGAGGGGAGTCTAATTCTGCTAAGCGAGTCTTCCAGAGTTGTAAAATTCTGGGGTGAATGCCGAAATGACGGCCATAATGAAACTGAACTTGAGGATAATGTTGGCGGGCATGGTCGAGTTCGTTAGTGATATCAAATTTGTTGTGGCGGGCGGCAAATAAGAGTAAGGGTAACGCCGATAAATCAGTATAACCTTGTTCGAGACACTGAGTCACACCGTCTTCAATGGTGGGGGTGGTTAATTCCAAAAAACAAGGAATAACGGGGCGAGACTCATCTAAATTTTGATAAGCGGTAGCAAAGTCTAAAAAAGTTTGACGACCTTGATGATCGCGGGTGCCATGGCCAATCAGCAGTAAAGGACGTTGTAGCGGCAGTGGCGTCAAAGAATGTGTTGTGTTCAATTCCATTTTGTTAAACTTCTTTCCTTGTGACAGGCAGGATTGAGAGTATGAATGACTAACTCATTGGCATTCTGGCTTGTTGGTTTTAAAGGCTATTTAGAGGAATAATTGAAACAGTCCAACTCACAGTTGCCGCACAGCCCCGGACTTTCACCGATGTTTCCCTATCAGTTAGCAATGCCCATCATAACAGGTTCACCGAGAAATAATCATTAAATTTCCTTGAATTCATCGATGGTAGACTGGCAGGATCAAGAACATGAGGATACAATTCTGTGTGATAGACTCTACTTCTAACCTTGCTGTCTTGGATTCTGCTGACATGAATGAACCAACCATTGATACACAGGAAAGCTTACCGCGTGAGGTCAGGGTTAACCAATTACGGAACCTGATTGAAACCTTACACGTTGCTGATGAAATTGCTGCTAAAGGCTACTTAATCAGTAGTTCTGAATTAGCTGATTTGATGGATGTTAATGCCAGTGCTGTTACCAGCCGTGGGGATAACTGGGCTTGGCGCAATTGGGAAGTCTCCCGAGTCAGACGTGAAGGCAATCAAATTTTGTGGCAATTAGAACGAGTAGATTAATCTTCTTGACTAGTTCGACTGAATTCACATCTGATAACCTGCCTTCAGGATAAGCTAAGTTAACCCTCGCATATTGACCCCAAACTATTGGGTTTTACACCTTCGCTCCTCACTTTTTACAGGTTAAGTTTGATCTCTATTTGTCTTCGGCTTAACCCAGGGTTACATCAAGAAAAATCATGATGATCGACCTCACCATCACACTGACCGTTGCTTCTTTTTCTTGCCCCAAGCTATGAGATTGGTGCAAGAATTTTATTGCTAATCACAAATAGCATTGCTCAGGGCTGCATTATATGTGAATCACACTCACAACTGCAACCTCAACGAATGATTCTGCTAATGGGTTCGACTAACCCAATTAATTCAGCAATACTAAAAGCGGCTAATAAGATAGTATTTCTTAGCCGTCGATTATCTATTATTATCCATAAACTCTTCCACGCCATTTTTGCGGTTGACGAGTGGCTGAGAGAAATAGCCGGATGACTGCTAAACTATCAGCAAACGGAGACAGCCAAAAAACCCAGGGTGTTGAGGCGGTTTTTAGATCATAGGAGGACACAATAGCACCACACAAGGCAAAGCGAATAATGACTAAAAATCCATTGAACAACAGCAAAATTTGTAGGAATAAGGGCATCGGCGTTTGAGAAAATCCGACCCAACTTAGCAGTAATAACAATAGGGGTAAAGGTAATCCTTGGACTACTAATAATAGCCCTAAATCTCCCCACAATTGCCCTTTTGAACAGGCATCTTTAAGATCTAGCGATCGCCCCCAACCCTCCCAAGTGTCCCAAAAGCCATCATACATTCGCACTTTTAACACATTTCCCCCATCCAAAAAGCCGACTTTGAACCCTTTGGTTGCTACATTACGGGCTAAGGTAACATCATCACAAAATGAACCTTTAGCTGTGCTATAGCCTTCTAATTGCTCTAAAATAGAACGACGACACAAAAACCCTTGGCCGTTTGCCATCACTCTTTCGGGACTGCTGGGGGTGATATCCGGTGGGCCGTAACGGTAGACTAAAGTGATCAGTAAAGCCGGTTGCAGCCACAACTCACCGGGAGACTTAAGGATGAATTGAGAGGATAAAGAAATCAGATCGTATCCTTCCTCAGTTGCGGTTTTGAGTAAACTGGCGCTTAAGCCGGGATGGGGTTGAGTATCGGCATCAATTCCCAGTATCCACTCACTTTTGGGGGAACTACATTGAAACCCGGTATGCAATGCCCAGGGCCGCCCTACCCAACCGGGAGGCAGGGGATCGTCGGTAATCAGGCGAAACCGAGGATCGTTTTGGGCGGCGGCTTTTACCATCTCCTGCGTTCCATCCACGGAGTGGCTATCTACAACCAATATTTCGCGGACTTCATAGCTTTGACGGGTTAACCCCTGTAAACAAGGAGAAAGCCGTTCTGCTTCATTTAACGTGGGCACAACAATACTCACTTTGCCCAACATTTCTCCTGTTGCAGTTTGGGGTTGAAGGGGGGGGCGACGAGTTAAGCCTTTGAATAAACGGGAGAGTAATATAGCAGTTGCTGGAACTTGTAAGAATAGTAGAATGAAGGCGATCGCACTCAATTCTACGGTTAAATTTGATATTTCAATCATAAAAATTAGGGAATAACAAATAACAAACCCCACCCATTTTGGGAGGGGCTGCTTCAATTAGCTTACAAGGTTATTGTAATCTGCTGTAAGTATTAGGACTGATAACTGATCTTTAAACTCTCAGGTTCAGCTAAATTTCCTTCTAACATTACCCCACGTTCATTGGCGGCTAAATGACGGATAATTTTGTAAGCGGCTTCAATTTCGTCTGTGGCGCTTGCTTTTTCCACTAATGTCGTTAAAGGTAAAGCAGTCTCTGTTTCTTTCAGCACATTTAACAGACGAGTTTGCAGATCTAAAATAGCGGCGGCAGCTTTTTTTCCAGCTTCTACACCGGGTTGATGATAAGCGTTAATTCCCACCAAAAATGCATATAAACTAACTGCCCGTTCATATAACGCAATTAAAGCACCGACCATTTTTGGCGTAACTGCTGGAACAGTAATAGTGATTGAGTCTCGCTTGTTTTCGTACAAAGCCGCCCGAGTTCCTTGTAGAAAACCCGACAAATAATCTCCAGCGGTGACATCGGGTTCTAATTCAGGAGAAGAACTTCTGCGATCTTTTAACACTTCAATAAACGTCACGAAAAAGTTAGCAATACCATCCCGGAGTTGCTGAACATAAGCGTGTTGATCGGTCGATCCTTTATTGCCATACACGGCTATTCCCTGATTAACAATATTACCTTCTAAATCTTTTTCTTTCCCTAAAGACTCCATTACCAATTGTTGTAAATATCGACTAAACAACAGCAACCGATCTTTGTAGGGCAACACTACCATATCTTTTTTCCCTTGTCCGTCTCCGGCATAATACCAAGACATTGCCAGTAACGCCGCTGGGTTGGTTTTGATATCCGGTTTACGGGTGGCGACATCCATTTCTTTTGCCCCGGCCAACATTGCCTGTATATCAATGCCCTGCAACGCCGCTGGTAATAACCCCACTACCGATAACTCTGAAGTTCGTCCCCCTATCCAGTCTGCCATCGGGAAGATCTCTAACCAGCCTTCTGAGTCTGCTTGTTTGTAGAGTTTACTACCGGTCATGGTGGTGGCGATCGCGTGTTGGCTAAAATTTAACCCTCTGGCTTCATAGGCTAACTTCACCTCTTTCATGCCGTTGCGGGGTTCGGGGGTGCCTCCCGACTTAGAAATAACCAGGGTTAACGTACTATGAAGCTGATCTCTGAGGCGATGTAATATCCGATCTATTCCAGCCGGATCGCTATTATCAATAAAATGAATATTAATGGGTGGATCGAGTGGGGCTAAGGCTTCCGCAACAAATTGCGGCCCTAATGCGGATCCCCCAATACCAATAGACAATAATTCAGTAAATTTAGGGGCAGTGGGGGGTTTAATGTTGCCATTATGAATTTTTTTCACAAATGCGGCAATTTGTTCGAGAGGTTGAACAATTTCTTGTTTAATATCCGCCGAAGGGGCTAATTCTGGATCGCGCAACCAATAATGGCCCACCATCCGATCTTCATCGGGGTTGGCAATTTCCCCTGCTTCAAGTGCTTCCATGTCCTCAAAAGCCTGTTCAAACTTGGGTTTCATGCTTTCAAAGAAGGCATCATCAAACCGCATTCGACTGACATCGAGGTAGAATTCTAACCCTTCATGGTAATACAGCCAATTTTGGTAACGTTGCCACAGTGCAGAAGCGTCCATCATAATATCTATTTTCCACTATCGAGATAGGAATCAAAGCCGCGTTGATTACAAATTACCGCAGGATCAGCCTGCTGTACTCTTGCACAGTTGGCGATCGCCTCCAGTAATTCAGCCCTAGCGCCCCTAATCTACCATGAGTTAACAACTTCAAGATACTTCATTCAGAAAATCTACAGATTATATTATCCTTACGCCTTGTTTTTCGGGGACTTCTCGAGTCAGTCCACATCAATTCACTGCTGAAATTGACTCATGAGTTTAGCTAAAACTTCTGATTGGTCGGTTTCTCGGCTGCGACGCAATGCTTCTTCCAATACAGTTAAATTTAGACCACTGAGAACTTGAGACTGTTGAATTCGTTGGCTACCTAATTCTCTCTCAGAATTTAATATTTTATAAGCAATAATTTCAGGAGTATTAACATCAACAATCCAATATTCTTTTACCCCTAACTCTTCATACAAGCTTCGTTTTGTTCCCAGATCGTCAAGTAAAGAACTTTTAGCAATTTCAATCACTAAATCGGGTGGTGGATACTGATCTAAATTCACAATTCCAGTCCCCGCTGGAATGGCTTTAGTTTTTTCTTTAACATAGCAGGCAATATCCGGTTGACACTCTCGAAGACCCGATTTCCGAAAGGAACAAGTATCTAGGCTATTGACAGAAATCTGTTTTAGTGCTGCATAGAGTCCAATTGCAACAATAAGTATAACGTGATCTTTTCCATGGTCAAAACTTACAGGTAGCATTTCAATCCTCAGATTTCCTCGATAGTAATAACTCTTTGATTTTTGATAAATGGGATCTTCTATCAATTCAATATATTGCTTCCAGGGAATTTTTATCCAAGTCTCAGTTTGTAGTTGAGTTTCCAGTTGAGCCATCTCTGCATCTCCATTAATGATTTTATTATAATACTATTTTTCTATAAAATTACACTCGATGGCGATTATCTCAATCGTTCTATAACTCCCCGAGGGTTTAATTAAGGGGATATAAGGAGGTGATAATGGCAACAATCACCCATAAATTGATATCCGTTACTTTAATAATTTTAACGCCATAAGTACTAAGCATTTTTGAGTCTAATTTATAATGAATTTTATTCAATAATTAGTTAGTCAATTTAATTCGAGAAATTAATAGTATTTGTATTGGCGTTCGCGTAGCGTGCCTTCAGGCATATCGCGCTAATAGTATTAATAGAAACTTCTGAAAAGTATTGACGGATAAATTGTTCTTCTTGGATGGCATTAATAAAAGCTTGCAGTGCCGGATAGCAGTCCGAATTAGAGAGATTTTTAATATCTTCTTTTTGATTTATATAGAAAGCGAGATCCCTATATTTAATTTCAAATCCAAGCTGCTGTAAACATTCAAATCCTAACTTTAATGGTATC
>CAYNXM010000358.1:0-4533 GCA_964401105.1 uncultured Lyngbya sp.
TGGAGAGAAAGTCAGACCAACTCGTGGACCTAAGTCCATGATGCGGCATTCCTCTGTAGACGGAAAATGTTTGGCGCGCGTGCCAACCCGTCGATGAAGCTGGAAGCCCCAACTTCTGCGTAGCAAGTTGGGGTAGTTCACATATTAAATTTCCAAAATATTCTATCGAACCGAATCAACTCTTTTTGCTGAATAAAAAATGTAAGTATTGTCCAAGCTGTGAACTGATTATTGCGAAAAAGAAAGAAATAGAATCATTGATGGCGGCTGGCTTACTTCAGGTTAATCCTGAAGTGATTGGCAATGATTACTTAACAATAGGCACAATAGATAGAAAAGATTGGAAAGCAGCAAATGAGCAATCTTTAGCCCCTGCTGAGATGATTGATAAAGCTTATATTTTTAAAGATCAATGGGACGAGTGAAATCATTCCGGGAGGATGGTATCGCGATGAATAAACGGGGTGAAGCCGACTTCTTTTGAGTCTGTACAGTTAACAAGAGAGTTTATGATACCTTTTAATTCTCTGGTACATAACGCTATGGCTTGAATCGTACCTCAGGAAGAAGCAAAATAATAGGAGTTTGATAAAATGATGCCAACAGATATGATTAATTTTTAAAGTGGTTATTGGAAACAAGCGGTACAATGAATAAAAAATCTTTATCCCCTCTTTCGGGAAAACAAAAGTTACTTGATTATTGTTGGAAAAGGCTCAATCCCTTTTCTGTCGGTTTTTTAGCGATCGCAGGCTCTTTTAGTTTCGGTTGGGGAGTAACGGCTCAAGAATATCCGGGATGTTTTCTTGAAACTCCTGAAGGAAAGATTGTTCCACTGCCGGAAGTCTGTCAATATCCTGAACCTGAGCCATTACCATCCGGAAATGTTAGCGCTTCGCCTCAAGTTGGAGTGTATCAAGCACAAATTATTGCACGAGATGGAAATCTCCCTGTGATTGAGGCAGTATTTAACGGTCAACGAGCTTTTAGGATGGTAGTTGATACTGGAGCGAGCAATACCGTGATTACACCGATTATGGCAGACTATTTAGGTATCATTCCGACAGGTAGAGGAACCGCAAGTACCCCCAGCGCCAGAGATGTTGAATTTGATTTAGGTTTAGTTCAATCGATCAATGTCGGTGGTGCTGTTAAAGACAATTTAGCAGTGGCGATCGCTCCAGCTTTGGTGGATTTTGGCTTACTCGGACAAGACTTTTTTGGTCAGTATGATGTCACGATTAAAGAGAGTGTAGTTGAGTTTCGAGAACGGTCTGTATCATCACCTTCACAATCATCACCCTCACAGCCCACTCAACGTTCTGAACCCGTTGGTGAGCCGTCTCAACCCTTTGAGTCTAGACCTGTTGGTGAACCGTCTGAAGTGTTTGAGTCTGAACCCGTCGGTGAGTCAGAGCCCTCAGACATTTCTGAACCCTCAAATATATCGGAGCCATCAGACATTTCTGAACCCTCAAATACATCGGAATCATCGGAGACCTCTCAGCCTTCCAGAAACTGATACGCTGCCCCTACACTCTCCTTGCTTCAAGCGTTTCAGGTTTTAATGGAATTTGTATCCGTCAATGCTTATGGATATTATGAAGGAATAACTTTTGTTAAATCTTCAGATACTTATGGCTCAACTCCTTTGAGCTGGGTTGAAAGTTGCGAAGCTAACTCAGTAAAATGTTAACTGACAAAGAATCCTGTTGTAGCAATTACGCGATCGCATCCTTCCACTTTTGCCTGATGTAAAGCAGTATCTACCCGGCGACACAAAGTAGACAGTTCCTGACCATCTTCAGGATAAGCAGTAATTCCCGCACTGGCTGTAATTTGGAGTTGGATATGTCGGCTCACCTGAAAACTCTCTGTGCGAATTTGTTCTAACAGTTGATTCATCCGCTTAATCCCATTTTCCTTGCTCATAGCGTACCAACCGATGAGAAACTCTTCTCCCCCCCAGCGGGCGACAATATCTTCCCCACGAAATTGCTGTCGTAATAGTTGTCCGAGCTGTTGCAGGATGCTATCTCCCACAGTATAACCATACACATCATTAATCCGTTTAAATTCATCGAGATCAACGAGTCCTAAACAAAAACTCTGATGATGGCGTTGTGCTAAACGCAGATAACGATTTAAATCTTGAATAGAGCGACGACGGTTGACTAAACCAGTCAGTTGATCCACTTCTGCTAAATTCCGCCAAAGTTGTATCCGCTCCAAACGGTTAAAAATGCGAGTGGCAAGCTCTGCTTGATTAAACGGTTTTGAGATATAGTCATCCGCCCCAGCTTGATAAATGCGGTGGGTTATTTCTGGATCTTGAGAGGCTGAGAGGAATAAAATCGGCAAGCCCTGCCAAATCTGATCGTTACGAACCATTTGACAGAGTTCAATCCCGTTAAAATAGGGCATATCTAAATCCAGAATCAATAAATCCGGCGCAGTTGTTTCTAAGGTTTGCCAGAATTGACGCGGATCGTCGAGTAAGCTCACCGTTAAGCCCCAAGAAGACAAAAAGCCTTCCAACTGCTCTAGAATAATCCCATCATCATCAACCGCTAGGATCGTGGATTTTTTCGGTTGCGGTTGCAGCAGATCCATCACCCCTTCCAACACTTGGGCAGCCGGAACAGATTTGGGTAAAAAGGCACTCCCCCCCAGTTGAGCCACCGCAGCGCGCGAGCTGACTTGATCTCGGGCGCTAAACACTAATATCCGTAGGTTGGGATACTGTGCCTTCAATTCTTCCAGTAAAATCAGTCCCCCTTGAGGCTGCTGGGGAAATGCTAAATCAAGTAATACAATATCCGGTTCAACTTGCAGTAAAATTGCTCGAGCTTGATTGAGATCCAAAGCAACCAAGACTCGAATATTCCAATTTAAAGCCTCATTTTGTAATAATTCTGTGAGTTCGGCATCATCATCAACAATCAGCATCAATGGTGTGGAGGTAGAAATATCCGACGACAGTAACTGAGTCGTTTCTGGTTGTTGCGGAAGAGAACTTGGAGGCTGTTGTAAACATTGATGTAGCTGTTTAACCCAGCTTTGTAACGACTCAAGGCTGGTTTCAGTGTGGGGATCAAAATCCAGTTGAGTTCGGGCCGCGATCATCCATGCTTCAATCTTCTGAGCCAGTCGATAGCCTGATTTTAAACCAAACATTCCCAAAGATCCCGCCAACTTATGGGCTGTTGACTCCGCTTGTTGATAGAGATCCTCTGTGGCGGGTACTGTTTGCAATGTTGTAATCATCTGCTCTAGTTGCACAACACGCTCTTGTATTTTATCCTGAAATCGTTCCCAGGCGGTTGTGATAGCAGTAGATTCAGCCATTAAAGGCGGAGTTTTCCCTTCATCCGAGTCAGTCGATCCAGTTTCCCCTTCCTCCGAGTCAAAGGACGGTTTGAGACGATAGCCAATCCCATAAACCGTTTCAATCATCTCATCGATCCCATGGGCTTTCAGTTTGCGTCGCAGGCGTTTAATATGGGCGCGGATGGTATCTTCTCCGGGCAACGCTTCAAACGACCAAAGATGTTCTAAAATGGCGCTACGAGTCATCACCCGTTTTGGGTTTCTTAAGAACAGCTCTAATAGGCTATATTCCTTGGGAGAAAGAGATAAAAGCTGTTCTCGATACAGCACCTGATGACAACTAGGATCGAGCCTGAGATCATTCCAAATTAAAACGGGAGAACCGGACTGGGTGGGACGACGCAATAAAGCACGAACTCGTGCAAATAGTTCCGGAATGCTACAGGGTTTAACCACGTAATCATCTGCACCCGCATCCAACCCAGCCACCTTGTCAATACTATTGCCTTTAGCCGTCAGTAACAAGACAGGGACATGACAGCCTTCTGCACGTAACTTACGACACAGACTAATTCCATCGAGGGCAGGTAAACTGACATCTAACAAAATTAGGTCATAAGTAAAGGCTTCAATGTAGCTCCAACCTTCCGCACCATCAGTAACAACATCGACAACATATCCATATTTAACGAGGGCTGTTTTGATGATATGAGCAGTCGCTTGATCATCTTCTACCACTAAAAATCTCATGTTACTTCTCGTTGGAGATCAGAGGCGATAGGGAATATGAGTCATGAGTGATTTGGTGTGGGTCATAATTATCTCAGGGGTGCGCGCACGCAGAGCTGCGCCTCGAAGCAATGATCCATCACTCATCAGTCATGACTCTCTGTTCCCTACCAGCTTACACCAAGGTTAAGTTCGGATAATATGCTAACAAATCATCTGTACTTAAAGTATCCCCAGAAGCCTGAGGAGTCCATAAGATTTCCACTGCCAGTGACATACTCCCACACTAAATCATAGATTATAGTGTGGGCTTCTCAGCGACTCTTCTATGAAGACATAAACTGAGCTAGAACCGGATGCCCCTCGGCTCGTTTTTTGATATTTATCGCGGCATTCAAATCACGGCACAAACTGGTATGACATACCGGACAATTGTGTATTCTTTGAGATAGCGACTTCTTCACAATATGACCA
>CAYNXM010000359.1:0-3823 GCA_964401105.1 uncultured Lyngbya sp.
GCGGGGCGCGTAAGACGCAAGGGAACGCGCCCTCACCCGTTAGCGTAGCTTGGCGTTAGCCTTAGGGCGATCAACCCAAGAAGCAAGCGCCTTCACATGGACTGGATTTTACCTCAATCTGCTTAACCCGAACTCAGGTTAGGTAATACTTGTTCATAAGCTTCCCAAAAATCCGTGTAACAAACAGCTTTCAATCTGGATACAACATTTGAAATTGATAATGCCCGACAACTGGCACATTTGCTAACAGAAGGCGGGTTACATAGTAGCGTTGAGTCTCATCTGGCTCTGTTGCAAACCCCCCAAGCAGAACAAATTATTCAAATTGGCTACAATATTGCCCGCCTCAATAGCAATAGCCAAAATATTAGCAACGCTGTTGAACGGGCTTCTAAAATTGTTTTTGCCCTCAAGAGCTACGCCCGTTATGATTATAGTGGAGAGCAACAGCCGACTGTGATTACCGACGGAATTGAAACGGTGCTAGAGCTGTATCACAACTATCTCAAGAAGGGTGTAGAAATCGTTCGCCATTATCAGCAAATTCCAGAAATTCTTTGCTATCCTGATGAATTAGTGCAAGTGTGGACAAATTTAATCCATAATGCCATTCAGGCAATGGATGGTAAAGGCATAATAACCATCGAGGTGCATCAGCAAAATCAAGCGATTGTAGTCAATGTTACAGACTCTGGGGCAGGTATTCCTACCGAAATTCAAGCAAAAATCTTTCAGCCATTCTTTACCACTAAATCCGCTGGAGAAGGTAGTGGCTTGGGATTGGATATTGTTCAAAAGATTGTTCACAAGCATCAGGGAACCATTCAATTTACATCCCTCCCCGGTAATACGACTTTCACCGTCACTCTGCCAATTTAATCAATCAGCAACAAGCAGAGGCTACAAACCGGGCAAAATCTTGTAAAGTCTGGAATTGAAAGTTAGAGAATATACTGATGCAGTTTTTCACATTTGTTATAACTTCTCTAAAACTTTGATGCAGGAGTCAAGCTACTGAATCTATTTCAGCTGAGTGATTGAGAACAGTATTGGCTTCTTCCTCGATCGTATCGTCTTTCACGAGCCGTTTAACCCCACAATCCTAAAGGTATGACTGAAGCAGCCATTCTGTGTGTTGATGATGAAACCGTTATCCTTGAAACTCTCCAGGAGCAAATTAGCCGCCACTTCGGTGAGCAATTTGTATATGAGGCAGCCGAAAGTGCTGAAGAGGCCTTAGAAATTCTCGAAGAACTGGATGAAGAAGGAGTCAAGATTGTTGTGATTGTCTCTGATTGGTTGATGCCGGGAATGCGAGGAGATGAGTTTTTAATACAAGTCCATCAGCAATTTGGTCAGATTACCACCATTATGTTAACCGGCCAGGCGGATGAGGAGGCAATTTCGCGAGCCAAGCAAGAGGCAAATCTCTACTGCTGTATTTATAAACCTTGGCGGGAAACAGAACTGATTAAAATCATCACCCAAGCCTTAGAGTCAGTATGAATCAACTCGCAATTCTATTAGTTGATGATGAGCCGATGGTGTTAGATAGCCTGTCGGAGGAGTTACTGCGTCATTTTGGTCACCACTACCATATAGAAGCGGCAGAAAGCGGTGAAGAGGCCTTAGAAACGATTGAAGAATTGATCGCCGAGGGCATCGAAATTGCAGCGGTGATTTCTGACCATCTGATGCCTGGAATGAAAGGAGACGAACTCCTGTGTCAAATTCATGCTCAATATCCGAATATCTTGAAGATTATGCTCACCGGTCAAGCTGGAATTGAGGCGGTGGGAAATGCAGTTAATTCAGCAAACCTCTACCGGTATGTGACTAAACCGTGGGATAGTACAGATCTGAGTTTGACGGTGAAAGAGGCCCTCAATAAGTATCAGCAAATTAAACAACTCGAACAACAAAATCAGCAATTGCGGCAAAAAGAACGCAGTCTGACTCAGTTTCTCGAGGCGATGCCGATTGCCGTTTCAGTTCATGATACCACCGGAGCAATGACTTATGCCAATCAGAAAGCCAAGGAATTACTGCGGTTAAAGACTTTGCCACAAACGAAAACTCAACAGCTTTCAACGGATTTTCGTATTTATCAAGCTGGTACTGAAACATTATATCCGACAGAGCAGTTACCCATTGTTCGTTCCCTCAAAGGCGAAACAGTTCATGTTGAAGATATCGAACTTCACTATCCTGAGCGAATTATCCCAATCGAAATCTCAACCACACCCATTCGAGATCAAACGGGTAAGATTATTAAGGCTATTGCTGCCTTCCAGGATATCAGCGATCGCAAACAAGCAGAAGTTCAAGGAGAACAGTTTACCCGAGAATTATTCCAACTCAATGAGGCATTTTCTCGGTTTGTTCCTCGGCAATTTTTGCAATCTCTAGCTCATAAAAAGATCACAGAAATTCAACTGGGAGAATCTATTGAGAAAAAAATGTCGGTGTTATTTGCTGATATTCGCGCCTTTACCACCCGTTCAGAACAAATGACCCCGGAAGATACATTTAAGTTTATTAATGCCTATTTGCGGCGCATGGAACCCGCAATTATTGAAAATCAAGGGTTTATCGATAAGTATATTGGGGATGAAATTATGGCACTGTTTGAAGGCAGTGCAGATGATGCCGTCAGCGCCGGAGTGACGATGTTAAAACGATTGGCAGAATACAACCTGACCCGACAACGCCCACAGCGACGATCGATAGAAATTGGAATTGGTATTAATACCGGAAATTTAATGCTCGGAACAGTTGGGGGTAAATCTCGCATCGATACGACTGTAATTGGAGATACGGTTAATTTAGGATCTCGTCTCCAACAGTTGACTAAAGTTTATAATGTGCCTCTACTGATTTCTCATTATACTGTTGCTAATTTAGAAGAACCGATGAAGTATGCTCTGCGGTTAGTTGATCGGGTACAAGTGAAAGGCAAAGCACAAAAAGTATCAGTTTTTGAAGTGTTTGAGGCCGATCCCCCGGCTGAAAAACAAGCGAAGCTAGAAACAAAACCAATGTTTGAAACTGCTTTACTCGATTATTATGTTGGCAATATTGAAACAGCTCGTTCTAATCTCAAAAAATGCTTACAAGTTAATCCAATGGATCGGGTAGTTAAAGTTTATTTAAAGCGCTGTATCAAGAAAAATTTCCAAGAAAATATTTTTTTTCCTCCTTATAAAAAATCACGTAATCCAGCTACGATTAAACGTAATTTTGTATCTAAATGCTCAGAAAATACTTAAACTTTATATTGAACTGAGAAGTCTGTTAAATAGAGCCTCTCACTCCATCAGATTATATTGTCAAACACAAACATGAGCGTAACAGTTCCTGGGTGCAATAGTTATAGCGCTACGCGCCCTTGCAATACTGCCGATCGCTACGCGGAGCCAATGGCAATCGGGGAGAGAAATGCTTATTTTATTCAGAAAGTTGGCTGTTTTGACGGGTTGGCTATCTTGACGGGTTGGCTGTTTTGACGGGTTGGCTGTCGCGCGCGCATTTCCCGTTACGCGTTGGCGTAGCCTGTGCGGCAGCACGTATCGCATTTTCTCAGCAAACATTTTCCTTAAGGCTATGGGCAGTTTTTTGATAGTCGCGAGTCGTATATTTACAAATCGTGACCTGCTATAGATTTACTCAACAGTTCTATCAGCGTAATAGTTAGATTTACTCAACAGTTCTATCAGCGCAATAGTTAGATTTACTCAACAGTTCTATCAGCGCAATAGTTAGATTTACTCAACAGTTCTATCAGCGCAATAGTTAGATTTACTCAACAGTTCTATCAGCGTAA
>CAYNXM010000360.1:0-5385 GCA_964401105.1 uncultured Lyngbya sp.
GTTTCTCTGTTTCCAGAGTGCCTTGTGCCTTATATTGGTCTGAAAATAAGCATACCATTAGGCGGTTAAAACCGCCCGCGTCGCGGTTCCTCCCCGGATTAAAAATCATGCTTGCTCTGCGCTCCCATCCTTTTCTCGTGACAGTGTTTACGATCGCAGCGGGTATTGCTCTGGTTTTGCTGTTGGTCTTCTACGTTCGCACTGCAATTGTTCAACCCTTACATAAAATCACTTTCGCGGTGGAATATCTGCGATCGCGTCAGGGAGATTACGAAATCGAGCAAGGTCGCTACGACTTGGAATTTGATAACCTGAGTTCGGGTTAAGCAGATTGAGGGAGAAGCCAGTCGAGGTGAAGACGCTTGCTTCTTGGGTTGATGGCAGTAAGCAATTAGCCCACACAGAACATTAACGCAGAAGTTGACAGGACTACGATATCTTGAGTGTTCAAGAGCAAGAAATATTTTTGAGTTGATCATTAACAGTTTCAATAATAGAGCGTTTACGGGATAAAAGCTTATCATGAAGGCGCATGAGATGATTTTTCATGTTACGACGAGGCGCACGCGAAGAACTCAATATTTAGCTCTTCTAAAAGTTGAGAAGCCAGTTTTTTAGAGACATAACCCCTGTCGGCAAAAATTTTGCCAAAAAGATTTTGAACTAGACTCGTTACTGGCTGACGGTGATCAACGTTGCCCGCAGTCAGAGTAGCATTCAACAATTGACCGACTTCATTGACTACCAGATGAAGCTTAAAGCCGAAAAACCAATCCACAGAGGTAAAACCCACGAGCTGCTAAATCCTTGAAGACTTTGTGATTGGAAATGCGACGGTTGTGACAAACTTTCAAGCTGGTTGCATCAATAAAACTAATACCTGTACATTGTCCGAAGCAACGCTTGAGATAGACACATAAAGGAATCATTGTTGATGCGATCGCATCAACAAATCGCTGATCACTCGGAAGTCCAGGAAAAGCACTACTCCATTGGGATTTGACGTGATTCAAATAAAAGTGCTTAAAATTGCGATAATGATTTTGATCGAAAGCGATTAGAATCGTCATTATTTCGCTCAAACGTAGACTTTTAGCACGAATTCGTTGGATTCCACCATGATTTAATAGTTTTTTATGCCATTGGGTCTCAAACCCTTTGCAGAAATCGTCTACGTGACAGAACAAACCCTCTAAACTATACATAGGACAGGTTGCTGTAATGATGTTATTTTCAGCTTACTACCTGTCCCTTTCCTTATCCCGAACTCAGGTTTGATAGTATTTTAAGCAGCCTCAACCTATTTAAACATGAATTACTCGAACTCGATCAACTACGAGAAACAGAGCAGGCACGAACCACACAGCTAGAAGATGCACGGGAGTTGGCAGAATCGGCGAGCGCCGCAAAAAGCAACTTTTTGGCAGTCATGAGCCATGAAATTAGAACCCCCATGAATGCGATTTTGGGTTTGAGTCACTTAGCATTACAGACAGACCTTAACAGCCAACAGATTGACTATGTTGAGAAAATCGAAAGGTCTGGTAAATCCCTCCTGCGTCTAATTAACGATATTCTAGATTTCTCAAAAATTGAAGCGGGTAAACTGGCATTAGAAAAAATTGATTTTGAGCTGGACGCGGTTCTACAAAATGTATCTAATTTAATCAGTTTGCGCGCAGAAGAAAAAGGTCTGGAATTCTTGTTCCGTATCGATCCACAGATCCCAAATGCTCTCAAAGGCGATCCGCTGCGATTAGAACAACTCCTGCTCAACCTGATTGGTAACGCGGTCAAATTTACCGAAGTGGGGGAGGTGATTGTTCAGGTTGTTTTGCAAGAACGGCGAGACGATCAAATTACGATTGGATTTTCCGTCCAGGACACGGGGATCGGGCTCAGCCCCGATCAGTGCGAACGGCTCTTTAGCAGTTCCAGTCAAGCTGACGAATCAACCACGCGCAAATATGGCGGTACCGGCTTGGGTTTAGCCATTTGCAAGCGCTTGGTCAACCTAATGGGGGGGGAGATTTGGGTAAACAGCCAGCTCGGTAAAGGCAGTAACTTTCAATTCTTTGCCTTATTTGAAACCGCATCGACTCCCTTTGCCACTTTCACTCCACCCGCAGCACTACAACGCATCCAAGCATTGATTGTCGATGATAGCCCAACGGCTCGCAATATTCTCAAGGAGCTTTTGCAGTCCTTTTCTCTACGGGTTGACACCGTGGCTTCAGGAGAAGAAGCACTTATGGCTCTGCAAACAACCGAGATCCCCTATCAGTTGGTGGTGACGGATTGGAAAATGCCGGACGGGATGGATGGTCTGGAGCTGATTCAACGCATCCGTGCCACTCAAGGTGCCCCACCAGCCTCGGATTCTGCTCGTTACCGGCTACGGGCAAATCGATATGAAGCAGCGTGCCGAACAATTGGGGGCGGAGGATTGCTTATCAAAGCCTGTGAATCGTTCAACGATCTACGATACTCTGGTGAAGACGTTCTGCTCTGATGTTGTTACCCCTTATGGCAGCGATCGCCAACAGAATTACTCGGTGGCTGCCGAAATTCATTCTCTTTCAGGCTATAAGTTATTGCTGGTAGAGGATAACGAAATTAATCAGCAGATCGCTCGAGAACTATTGACCGGAGCAGGTGCGAGTCTTGACACTGCCAATAATGGCTTAGAGGCAGTCGAAGCGGTGAAATACAACTATTACGATGCAGTGTTAATGGATATTCAAATGCCAGAAATGGATGGTCTGGAGGCGACACGGCGTATTCGAGCTTTGGGGCAATCGGATCATCGAGAAAGTCAGCGTTTCACTGACTTAATTATTATTGCGATGACGGCTCATGCCATGATTGGCGATACGGCTAACGCCACGCTGCGCGAACGCGATCTGAGTCTGCAAGCTGGCATGAACGACCAGATCACAAAGCCCATCGATCCGAACCATATTTTCCGAACCCTGCGCCGTTGGCTCAAACCGGACAACCGCAAAATTGACAGTGATACAACGGCACAACTGACTGAGTCCGACGAGGAGAGGCTTGTTTTGCCAGGGATTGATGTCGAAGCTGGCGTTTATCGTATTGGGGGGAATCTCAATGCCTACCGCCGGATTTTGGCACAGTTTCGCCAACAGAGTCAAAATACCTTAGCAGAGATCCAAGCAGCGATCACCGCATCAGACTATACCACCGCTCGAAATCGAGTCCATGGGATCAAAGGTACAGCGGGCAATATTGGAGCAAAAGATTTGTTTGCTGCTGCTGCGGCTTTAGAGAAATCTTTGCAGAACAATTCCCCAACCGAAGCAATACCCGATTTTATCCAAACCTTCAGCGAGTGCTTTGGGGTTGTGATGAATTCCCTCGCTCAGCTAGAGCTCTCTGAAGAACCCACGACAGAGGCGCAAGCGTTGCCTAAACCGATTGAATCGCCAGTTCTGAAAAATCACCTTCAGGAGCTGGAACATCTGTTACAAAGCGATATTGCAGCGGCTTTAGAACAACTCAAAGAGTTAAACAAATTCACCCAAGGAACAACCCATAACACTGAAGTTCAACAGCTTCAAGATGCAGTCTTTAATTTTGAGACAGATGCAGCCCTAACACAACTCCAAGATTTAATTGCACGAATTGATTCATAACAAATTCCTGCACTTAACTTGCTTCCCATCTTGTATCGATCAAAGTATGAAAACTCGTCAAAAATAGGAACATCACCTATGATCTCCCATACTCAAATCAACTCGGCAAACTCTAAAGAATTGATCATTGATAACGAGCCTCAAAACACCAGCCAGATGAGCCCCCATGCTCAAACAAACCCTGCAAAACCTAAGGTGTTAGTCGTTGATGATGAGCCTCAAAACATCTACATTCTGCTAGAAATTCTGAAAAATGATTATGCGATTATGGCAGCCAAAAATGCCACAAAGGCTCTAGAGTTAGCGATCGCCGAGCCTCGGCCGGATTTGATTGTACTCGATGTGATGATGCCAGATATAGACGGTTATGCCTTTTGTCAAGCGATTAAATCGCAACCGGAAACCCAAGATATTCCGATTGTTTTTATCAGCGCCCTCGATGAGACCTTAGATAAAGTCAAAGCATTTGATGTTGGGGGAATTGATTATATTACCAAGCCATTTCAACGGGAATAAATTTTAGTTCGCATTGCGACTCATCTTGAAGTCTATCATCTCCGGCAACAACTTTATCACCTGACTGTACAACTGGCTGATAAGAACCAAAAATTGCTCCAAATTAATCAAGATCTACAGGCTCAATATTGCCAGATGAAAGCGACGCAACTGCAGTTATTTCAAGCTAAAAAAATGGCATCTTTAGGGGAATTTATGTCAGGATTTTCCCCTGAAATTAATCATCCCACAGGGTTTATCAAAGCGAATATTAAGCCGGCTCGAGACTATTTGCAAGACTGATTCGGTCTGATTGATTTTCTGCTACAAGAATGCCCGAGTCATGCAACCTATATTCAAGAATACCTCGAAGCAGTTGACTTTGAGTTTATTCGTGAAGATTTGCCCAAGCTAATTAATTCAATGAACTTGGGTGTTGATCGGATCTGTGACGTGAGCGATAGCCTGAGAATCTTTTCACGCAGCGATAAAGATCATCAAGTTGAATTTGACCTGCATGATGGTCTTGACAGTACTCTGCTTATTCTCAAGCATCGCACTAAAGCCAACAAACATCGCCCGACAATAGAGATTATTAAAAATTACGATAATATTCCTGAAATTTATTGTTTCCAAGGACAGATCAATCAGGTTTTCATGAATCTACTGGCTAATGCCATTGATGCTGTTGATGAAGCCAATCAAGGTAAAAATTTTGCTGAAATATAAGCCAACCTAAATCGGATTACAATTGAGACAAAAATAATAGAAAATAAACAAGTATAGGTTCATATTCAAGATAACGGATGCGGCATGAAAATTGAGATTAAAAGCCGGATGTTTGAGCCCGGATTTACCACCAAAGAAGTCGGAAAAGGAACGGGTTTAGGCATGGCGATCGCGCGGCAAATTATTGAGGAAAAACATCACGGAAGCTTAGAGGTTGAGTCAGTGATAGGGAAAGAAACAGAGTTTTGGATCTCACTACCAATTGAGGGTTAATTCCTTCTTGTTAAAACAGAGATAATACCCACATAAATTTACAACTTTATGGGGAGTTAGATCATACACTTTTTTTGGGAATTCTATTAGGTAACCTGAGTTCGGGTTAAGCAGATTGAGGTAAAATCCAGTCCATGTGAAGGCGCTTGCTTCTTGGGTTGATCGCCCTAAGGCTAACGCCAAGCTACGCTAACGGGTGAGGGCGCGTTCCCTTGCGTCTTACGCGCCCCGC
>CAYNXM010000361.1:0-17937 GCA_964401105.1 uncultured Lyngbya sp.
GCGGGGCGCGTAAGACGCAAGGGAACGCGCCCTCACCCGTTAGCGTAGCTTGGCGTTAGCCTTAGGGCGATCAACCCAAGAAGCAAGCGCCTTCACATGGACTGGATTTTACCTCAATCTGCTTAACCCGAACTCAGGTTAAGTACTTATCACTGGCCATAAATCAATTTCAAGCTTGCAGCGTTATATCGATGTTGATGATCGCTCTAGAAAAGCGGCGATTGAATTACTGTAAAGTTCCAGCACTTTTGCGTTCCAAAGTGCAAAACTTCTCAAAAGTGCTGGAAGTGCTGGAAGTTGAGATGATGCGATCGCATCAACTGAAGTCAGCCAGTTTTGCACTTAAGCACTCAATTTTTTCTCTGGGGTATCATTTTACAATAAATAAAGTTAAACGATAACCCCGGTTAATTCTATTTTATTTCTTATTGGGAATTATACCATAAGTTGGGTTACAAAAGAGATCTTTCTGTTCCCTTGGTGTCCCCCTAGCCGACTGATTCAGTTGGATCAGCATTTTGCTCAACTAGAGCGGTCTTTCCCAAACGGAGGAAAAGGAAAACAGAAAGCAAGCTCAATTAGTTAAGATAGAAACCGTTGAGCAAAAAAGTAGAAATTTACTGCTTTTAAATCTGCCATCTATTTTCCATAATCCATAGTTACAGATCAAATCAACTGACTTGGATAACTAACTTTAAAGCGAAATCTCTGCAATGGGTGTTCCTTCTAGACAAGCCCCCTCTAGTATCGCGCCAGACCATTGGGTTGCTTCAACAGTAGCACACAGTAGATTGGCTCGTTCTAAGTTGGTTCCTCGTAAAACAGCCCCACTTAAATTAGCTTGTTCTAAGTCAGCTTGAGATAAATCAGCTCCCGACAAATTAGTATTTCTTAAATCTGTTTCGAGTAACACGGCATGGGAAAAGCTAACCCCACGCAAATCAGCCCCGCGCAGATCAATCCCACTCAGGTCTAAATTCGTACAAATTGCCCCTGCCAAGAAAGCCCCAGAAAAACTAGCATTTCTGACATCAGCATCTAATAAATTGGCTCCTCGCAAATCAGCATTTCGTAAGTCCGCGCCCGTTAAATTAGCAGCGGTTAAATCGGCTCCTCGTAAATTCGCTCGTAGGTTTGAACCTTGTAAATTGGCTCCACTTAAGTTGGCACCGGATAAGTTAGCGCCCGATAAATCAACTTGTGATAAATTGGCTCCTGACAAATCCATGCCTGTTAAGTGGGCATGAGCTAAATCTTTAATTTCACCTCGTCGAATGGCTGCTAAATCTAAGGATGTTGATAATTGCATGACTTGTCTTAAATTCAAATTGAATTAAAATGAACGGATTTAAATACAAGAATTATAACAATTAAATCAAACGGCTTCAGATTTATTTGCTGCTTCTACCCAAACCGTGGGCATTTGCGTGGGTTTATCCGGTAGCTGCATGAGTCCTACTTCTGTCAAACGAACCACTGTTGCTAAAGCCTCCACAATGGCGGGGTCATAGCGAGTACCGCTATATTGCTGGCAGCGTTCTAGTGCTTCTGTTAAACTCAAAGCTGAACGGTTGCCTCGGGGTTGAGTCAGGCGCTGAAAATAGGAAACCAAACCTAGAATTCTGGCTTTAATATTAATCTCTTCGCCCTTTTGACCATCGGGTTTACCGCTACCATCCCAATATTCTAGATGATGCTCGATTACACCGCGAACTACCTCAATTTCTGGCATTGCTGCTAGTATTCTGGCTCCAATGACTCCTCGTTCTTTCCAAAAGGCAAGGGTAGAGTCATCCATTTCTTCTGTGCTTTGGCTAAACACTTCTAACGGTGCAGAGGCTAAACCAATCCGATGCAATAACCCTGCCAGACGTAAACGACGTAATTTTATTGTGGGTAAATCTAGAATTTGACCGATGGTTTCGGACAAGGCTGAGACTTGAAGAGAGGCACAAGGGTTATACTGATCTCGTTCATCGACTCGTTGTGCCATTCTTAGAAAGGCTTGTAGCTTATTGGATGTTATATTACGGCTGACTCGTTTCGCCTGTCCTTCTAACTCCCGGAATTCTCGCGCTTGACGGTTAACTGTGACTAATTCTTGCTGAGACGTTTGGAGATAAGAGACAATACGAGACACGACACCGGATAAGTCAGGGACGGTTGTACAAGGGGTATCAATAATCTGGTGATGCTGTTGCAAGAGTTGGTCTGCTAACTCCGAATTATAGGGACGGAAACGTTCAATTAAAATTTCTGCGGATTTTCTCACCAGAGGTTGATCAAATGTCCACAACCCATAAAATTTTCGTTCTGTATCAGTGGTGGGTAACCCTTCAGGCAAATATTCTGCTTCTGACAATTCATGGCATAACACCATTGAAGTATAACCTGGAGCCAGAATAATTAAATTCCACTCCATCACTAAACTGTCCGACTCGTCTAAATTAATCAACGAGACATTATCGAGCTGAGCAGTGGGATGGGTCATAAACCCACTATCTGAAACCGCACTAACGGCAACATGATGGCAGTAAGGAGCCATTTCAGAGTAGCGCTCTGCTTCTTGAAGATACCATTTTCCTTGTTGAAAAGTGACCAACACAAGGGGTTTTTGATCGCTATCTGGATGACTGGCTTGCAAAACGTGATCTTCTAAGGCATGGCAAAGTGCAACAAGCGTGTTTTTGAAGTAAACTCCATAACTTGAAGGGAGTTGACCATCGGGGAGTGATGCTTTGAGCTGATTTAAGGTTGCTTCTGGCTTCATGTGTACTGGCGATCCCGGCTATTGATTAAATCTTAGCGGGAATTGATCCCAGACGCTAGGAGTAAAATTATCTATTTATTAAAATCCTAGATTTAAGGCGCTGAGTTTGAGATATTTTAAGCTGTTGAAGTTGTTGCTGAAGTCGTTGCAGATCAACCGCTTCTGTACCATAGCGCCAACGAACATAAGCGGTTGAAATTTCATCAATAATTTCAGGTCGCTCAATATTTTCTTGATCTTGTAAAAATTGAGCATATTCCCACGGTGTTTGACTCGGAGATTTAGGGTAGCCAACATCGGTTAAAATCTTCAGCATTTGTTGATAGAGTCGCTCCATTGGGGGTAATTTCGCCAACCGATATCGCTCACGCCATGCTTGCCACTGCGTCCAACTGAGCCATCCTAAAAAACTCAATATAATTGTGATTCCGATACCTCGAAATAATCCCAGCCATCCTTGAGAAAATTGTTGAAAAAACCAGCGAATACTTCTGAAAATCCAGAGAATAAGTCGCCCGAAAACCATCTGTAAAATATTAGTCACAGGGGAAGGCAGCCAACCAGCAATCCAATCCCAAAAGGCTCGTAATGTACTAAACGTTTGATTGCGTTCAATTGAAGGCGGAATCAGATCCATACCCGGAATTGGATTAAAGGCAAACCAACCATAGTCCGGAAAATAAACTTCTGTCATTAAATGAGCATCCGTATTACGAACCACATATAATCCGGTAAATGGGTTAAATTCTCCCGGTTGAAAGCCTCCGACTAATCGCGCCGGAATTCCCACCGAACGCAACATAATCGTTAAAACTGTGGCAAAGTGATCTGGATATCCACCAGTAATGGTTTGCCCTTCTGGACTATTTTTATAACCAAACAAAAAGGCTTCAACAATATCTTCACCATCCTGGAAAAATGGCGGTTCATCTTGTAGTTTGTAGTTGGGATTTTGCTTGAGATATTGGGCTAAAAATAAGGCTTTTTCGTAGGGAGAATCCAGAGACTCTGGAGTTTGAGAAATGCTATTGGGGTTGGCTAAAATTTCTTCTGTTTTTTGCCGAACTTTTTCTTGAATTGGCTCGGGAACTTGTAGATAATAATCTTTGATATTGGGTGGATATTCAGTAGAAGCTTGACTTAAAAGATTGCGATCGCGGTAAGGCACCTGGGAAATAACCGTATAAGTCAGTCCTTCCCGTAAGGTTAACGGCGATCGCAATGTTCCTTCTGTATCAATGGCTAATTCCCGGGTGGGGAAATAAACTTGCCGCGGCCAAGCCAAAGCGGGTAGTAAGTTGGGGAGTTGAGATAAAATCGTATAACTTTGTACCACTTCTCGGGTTTCGGCTTGAGTCGGTCGGGGAAGTAGCATAAACTGATAAGACCAACTCGGACGCTTCAGCTCAACGGTGCGTTCATTGCGGGAAATATTCCAGCCTTGGCCGGTATATTGATCAAACGCCACCACTCGCCAAAATCCAGCAGCTTGACTTCGGACTCGCATCACCACTTGCGGGATCAGTTGACCGCGCAAATTTTGATTAATTTGGGTATCAAAACCATAGTAAAAAGCGGTATTGAGTGCCCCTGGCCCCGAACGAGGATTTTGTCCTCCTTCTCCGTCAGAGTCGTCAGTCCCCTCTCCTTGGGAGACATAACCGGGGTTAAACACTTGACTGCCATCAAATTCTTGCTCTAATGTATCTAGAGGAGAACTGACTGGAAAGGTTCGCAATTGATAACTGGGAAACCGAGGCAAAATTGCAAAAATTGCCAATCCGAGCAAGACTATACCCAGAAAACTAACAATTAAAAACTTATAATTTAAGTGAGGAAGTCTTTGGCGTTGAGCCGAATTTTGAGAAAGCTTGTTGAGGCGAGATAATCCGAGGCGAGAGCGATAATCAAAAATCAGTGTTGGCAGCGCGATCGCCAGAAACACTAAAACAACAGGTGCAAAAGCCAATGTTTGACTGAGTGTAGCAGCCACCCCCAATAAAATCAGTCCGATCACCATCGAGTAGCCTAAGTCTTTGCGACGGGGCAAATCAAAACTATGAAGCACCTGTAAATGAATCAGTAATTCTGCCAAGACCACCCGAGTATCATTCAATTCCCCCAGTAACCGCCCAAAAAATGCTGCTAGTGCCACTAACATCCCTAAGGCAATACAAAATTTTATCGGTATATTGCGGTGATGTCGTCGCCACCCACTCCAAGCTGCTCCCAGCAAGCTGACAGGAATTGCCCAGAGATGGCGGGGTTCTTCAATGGCGATATCTGTTGCAATAATACCGATTACAACGAGGAGTTGGACTAAAACTCGCAGTTGCACCGATTCTTCTACTATGGGCTTCGGACTCGCTTCAATCCGCTGCCATAAGGGACTAATAAAGGGAATTTGCCGGGTCATGGACTAGGCGTTGATCGATTAGCTTGAGCAATATTCAACACTGTAGCCGATCGACTCATATTCTCGCTACACCTGATTGATCTTTAAGATGACAGTGCTGTACTAGATGAGTCTACCCCAGGGGAAATCACAAAACTGAGGGGATTTTGATGATGGTCATGCAGTAGCACATTTAAGCGATAAAGTTGGTTGGGGGTCGGATCAACCCATTCCAGTTTCAGATAGCCTCGATCGCTGCGCTGGGCGGAGGTTTCGATATCTTGCCCCATTAGCAATAACCGTCCCCCTTGGGGTAATTGAGCTAAAATCTTTAGCGATGTGCCATACTTGCGCTGACTGTACTCAATTTCTAGGGTAAATAACCCAAATACGGTCAACCATTGTTGTTGAACCGGGGATTGATTCAACTCACAGTGAATGGTCAAAGCGCGAATAATTTCTTGAGCAGCCAATAACGCAAGTGCCATTTTTTGTTCAGGTGCAGCCGTTTCGTATTGAGGTTGAAGGAAGGTGCCGTCTCGTACAGCCCCCCGTACGACCAAACTCGCCAATTGATTCAGCGGTTCAGTCTGACCGGGAAACAGCGGTTCGACCGCCTTGACAAGTTTTGCCCCCTCTCGTAAGGAGGATTGTAATACCGCTTGACAAGGGTCAAGTAATTGAGCAAAGACAGATTCGGGAATGGGAACAGACCATCTCAGATTTCGTTTCTGAGCCATCCACACATTCGCCGGAGGAACTTCTTGGGGAAGAAATTCGTCTGCATAATTGCAGTATTCTTTTAATTCCGTTTCCCAGGGAAATAAGGGGGGATTGCGTTGAATCTCAGCTTTCAGTCTATCCTTGAGCAAGGTTTCAAATCGATTGTTCACAACTGGTTCTTCTCCTAGTGCAAAGGGTTGATCGATCGGGGAGTTTAGATCTAGATCCTCAGAATCTAAGGGATCCAATTCATACTCCAGTGGATCGTTAACCCGAGTTGGATGATTCATTGAATCTTTTCGATGAAGTTTTTCCAGATCAGGAGAACACTCCATCGAATTCGGCTCCTGTAGTAGCCAGTTCAATAACTGTTGATCTTCTGACTGTCGATCTCGATTTGTTCCGTTATTCATCTCTTGATGCACCTGCTCCGGATACTGAACGATTTCTAATTTCCCAGGCCAATTCAAGCAACTTCATCCATCGTTTCTGGACTTGATTTACTTTACAGTCTAAGGCTTGAGCAATTTCGTTATCGGATAAACCCTGTTGTTTTAACCTTAACAAAAGCTTTTGCTGCGGGCTAATCTGAGCTTGAAAATCTTCCCACTGTTGCGGCACTAATCCTAAATTGCGCTCTAAATCGGCTTCTAACCATTGATGAACCAGTTCCCAATGATTTCCCAGGGCAAACCGAAGTAAATGATATTTAAAGCGCTGCTGTAGGTAATCCCGTTGACGAGGTGTTAAGCCGAGAAGGGCCTCAATTTCCCGTGTGGGTAAATCTCGTAACCGCAAGATAAAATAGTTAGCGCAATCGGGTTGATTATTCTGTTCAAGATAGGCAACCAATTCATCAATCACAGACTGTCGCAACGAGTCTAACTCGGGTTCATTCGATTCAGCAACCATTGCAGCCCGCACTTGCTGAACGGAGGAGTCACTCCAAGTTTGATCGGAGTCTGAACTGACCCCCTCTGCGGCTTGATCTAAGTCTACAAACGCCTCTTTGGGCTGTTGCTGAGAAAAGGTTTGTGCCCGTAGAATCATCAACTGTTGACTGCGACCCCGAGATAACGGGATTCTTCGTTTGCCGTAACGCTCTGTAAATGCCATATATTCGGCAAGTTCTAACAGGGTTTTGGGACGATAATCAGTTGGCAGTTGGGCTTCTTTACGAAAGGAATTTAAAGTTTCAATATAAAATCCCTGTAAAAAGTCTTTGATCAGTTCTAATCGGGCTTGGTAACTTGACTGTACCTGAGGCGGTGTAATATATCGATATATAATTGCACTCAAGGTACTATGTAAATCAACTGGCCCCTGTTTTGAACCGAGCTGATAATAGTGCAAACATTGTCTGAGACGATGCTGCGCTAATGTCATAGCCCAGGTTTCAATTTCACCGGACGCTTGAATTCGTTGGCTTTCTGTACAAATTCGGATCGCCTCATCCGTTAAACGACGGGCGACATCCTGACAATTCTGCATCGATGCCTTTGTGGACTGTTTGAGTTCACCCAAGAGCCGTTGATATATGCTTTCACTCTGGCAGATTTCCCCCATATTCATCACTTATTCATATTGACCCTAACACAGTTTTTCACCGGGCTACATCGGGTTTCCGGAGGTTTCTAGGGAAAGTTCGGGGGCGGGTTATTAGAGAGGGAATAGGCACTTCTATACTGTAGAGTGAAGCTCCTGATTATTTTCCCACAGCCGACTTACAACTTTTTCCTATGCTTTGCCGTTTTGGCTAGCTTGTCTTTTGAGCAATAACCAATAACAATTAACAGATGACGAATGACTAACAATTTAGACGGGCAAATTGCAGCTTTAATTCAGAATGCACCCGCAGATGGGACAACGCCGAATGTGGTTGCCGCGATCGCTCCGGGGTTAAAAATGATTGCTCAGCAGCTTCAACATTTACATTATTATATTCTCCAAACGCCAGACGAACGCTGGTTAGTCACGACGTTAAGTAATCTCTCCCAGCCCCACTTAGAAAAGCGAGTCATTTATGCTTACCCATCATTAGAAGATGCCTCTACTGCCAATTCTAATAGTAATTCTGCTGGGACTGAGGCAACGATATTACCCGTCATTTCAATTTTATTTCAAATCATTGCCATTCCGAAACTTGAGAGTATTATTTTCTTTGATACTCCGGGTCAAATTGAATCGGGAACAGAGGTTAAAAAAGAAGAAATTCAAAATTTAATTCGTTCTTACTTACAGCAATATAAAAACAACCAATCTCGAACCCGATCTCGCTCTATTCCGCCAGATTTAGCTTAGAGTTGTATTTCTTAATCTTTTTAGCTCAATCTTGATCAATTAGGGATGAGCTTGAAAATATTGTCGAATTTTGTTGAGTAATTCTACCATTGAGGTTTGAGGAGGTAAAACTTGAATATTAAGATGGTTAATAAATTGTTGCGTCTCTGCTGAAGGAGTTGCGGATACTTGAGTTGTCATCGAATGTTGGGGATTTGATAAAGTTTGATCGGGGGGAAAAGTTTGATCAAACCTTCCCCCATCTTCCGAGCAGTCCCAGATTAAAATAGGAATTGAAATTTCTAGATTTTCGATCAGACGAAGCCCTTGATGTAAAGAATATGTTGTACTGTTGCGAGTACAAATTAACAATAAATCAATCGTTTGACTTTGAAGAGATTGCAGGGCTTCAGACCAAGAATTCCCCATAATACTCCTAAATCCAGATGTTTCTAAATATTGGACTAAAGCGTGATCGATTTTAGTCTGAAAATCTAACAGGGAGGAAGATTTTTTTTCAGAAGACTGGGATACAGTCAATAAATCAATCACTAAAATACTGCTTTGGCGATTCATTCCTGTTGCTAACTGAATCACTTGTAACAGGGCTGACTCAATGACTGAATTAGATTCTGTATTAAGATGATCCAGCAAACAGGGAAAAACTGATAATCTATCGACTTGATTAGCGAGTTCAGTGGTGGATGAATCTAATGTAATTAAGGGTAAATTATTCAAACATTCATATTGAGTAATATGTTTGAGAAATTCTAAGGGAGATTCTACGCCGCATAAACTTTGAAGCACAATTACGTCGGGTTGCCAGATCCGCGCTAATAACTCACCTTGAATCAGATCGTCGGCTTCGAGGATACGACAACGAGAACAATGATGCAATATCACCGATGAATGCTGAACAATAGCTTCATTTGATGTATTTTGAAGTAATCGTTCTGCAACATCTTGTTCCTCAATTGGATTTAACCAAAGAATGGTTAACTTCTGAGTAATTTTTGACAGTGGTTTTTGATTAATAATAGCTAAAGCTTTTTGTAATTCTGAGGGTTGCACAGGAAGACATAAAAAGCCATTCGACTGATTCTGAATGGCTCGTTTTTTATCTCCTAAAGTAGCTGTAATCACCACAGGAATCTGATGGGTTTGCTCATCGGTTTTTAGCAATGTCAGCACATCCCATCCCGACAATAAAGGTAAGAGAGGATTGAGAAAAATCACATGAGGTTGCAGACAACGGGCTTTTTCCAGGGCTTCGGTTCCAGAACGAGCAATCACGACTTGATAACCAATTTGATGGAGTTGTTCACTCAGATGATGAATAAACTGAGGAACCGCTTCAACGATTAAAACTAAACGGGAGGTGACAGAAGATTGGGGACCCGATTGGGTGAGGGGTAAATTTGAGGAGAACTGCACATCAACCATCGGCGGACTGGGAGGTAACAGTAAAGTAAATTGACTTCCTTCTCCCACCCGAGAAATAAAGCTAACATCCCCCCCATGTAGATGGGCTAAGCGTTGAGTTAAAACCAGTCCCAGTCCGGTTCCTTGATATTCTCGGGTTAAAGGACTCTGAAGCTGTTGAAATTTCTGGAAAATCAGATGTTGTTTGTCTTCAGGAATTCCAATGCCCTCATCCCAGACTGTAAAGGCAATCCAGTGATCCCATAAACTAACTCGCAGTCCCAATTTTCCAGGCTGAGGGGTAAATTTTAAAGCATTTGAGAGCAGATGCGCTAACATCTGCCGCAGTCGCAACTCATCGGCAACGAAACAGTCTAAACCTGAATCAATCTCGAGGGTAAATCGCTGCCCAGCTTCAGCTATCTTCTGCTGGGCCGCTTCATCTAAGTTACGGTAAGTTTGAGACTTGTTTTGTTCATGCTGTTGACGGGCAGCCATTGCAAATCCTTGTTGACAGACGGCTCGAATTTGAATCGGCCCGGGGGAGAGTTCTAACTGTCCTGTTTCAATTCGGGTTAAATCTAAAATGTCGTTGACGACCATCATCAGATGGCGACCACTTTGATAGATCAGTTGAGCGTAGTGGGCTTGACGCTGATTTAGACTCCCAAGCAGGGGTTCATTCAGTAGCTTCGATAATCCTAAAATTGCAGTGAGGGGGCTTTTTAATTCGTGGCTAATACAGGCTAAGAATTCATCTTTGAGTCGGTTGAGATGAACTAAGTCGGCATTTTTCGCCGCTAATTCTTGAGAAACACGATGTTGTTCGGTGATATCTTGTGCCAACACTAACCAAAGTTGATCCGTGGTTTGGGCTTGTTGGGAGTGAGGGATTAAGAGTTCAGACCACTGGGACTGTAAGGGTTGACGAGTAAATTGCCAAACTTGTTCTTGCTCCGAGGCAGTACTACAAACACAAATATAGGTATCGGGTAGTGGTCCGAGTTGACACCAACTGGGCAAGGGATTGAGGGCGGCTTCTAAGGAGTGAATTCCTGACGGATTTTCTGGCGATGGAGGGGGATTCGGGGAAAAGTGAACGACTGTTTCAGCAGTTTGCCGAACCGTCTCTGAGCCAGTTTTTAAACGGGACTGCCAAGCCCAATTTTGTAGAATGACCTGTCCATCATGACTTTGAATCATCAATGGAATGGGAAATTGTTCCAGGAGATTTTGCAGAAACGACGGATATATTTGAGGTGGATGTTGAGGCGTTTGGCTAAGGGCAGAGGGTAACTGTGCAGTTGAGTAGGGGTGCTGTAGCAAGGAGAAGGGATCAACTAATCCTAAAAACTGGCCGTCAGCATCAACAATGGCTAAAGAGGGTATTGTCTTTGAATCATGGTGTTTAAGCTGCTGGAGGTGATACAAATAATTGCTCAATTCTGATTCATCCGAATTTGCAGGTAACACTAGAAGTGGCTCGATAATGCCCTGTTGATGGGTTTCTAAGGTCTGTTGAAGTGCAAGAGAATTAATATTGACGTTTGAGGGTTGAAGGTTGTCTGAGGAGGGAAACAGGTAGGGTAATAAGTGGTGAAGAAATACTAATCCTCGAGGATACTTCTGCCGATCGACCACAACGATCAGATCGCATTTGGCTTGGCAAAACATCAACCACAATTCACCCAGTGTCAGAGTGAGCTGACATTGGGGGACTATGTGGAGTAAATTTTGGAGAGAGGAAGGAAGAGGCATGAGAAATTTAGATGTTTACCTGATTGCCCAACATCTGAGTGTTTTCCTTTCCATCATCTGTGAGGATGACTGTAAGGAAGGCGAATTTAATAATTAAAAAATACTTCTTAAAAAAATAGAAAATATTACTGCCTCACTGAATTCGCCTCTTTATATCTTAAGACATAGACTGCTAATCAGATTTAACCTTCAGAGTGAATCATTAATGGGTATTGAAGCGATCGCATCGGCAATACTGCTTAAATATTTCTCTTAATTCCTCTGTTTTTGATATCCCGCCCTTGATCCCCAACCTATACTTTTTATTATATTTAGATATATTTAGTTTTGTTAAGCTTTGTGTAAGTCTCTTTCATTAAGTCGAGACTAACAGTGCCATGGCACCTGCTCTATGCCCTTCAAAAAAAGTAGCCAACTTAACAGAATAAAATACAAAGTATCGTTTTGAAGAGTTGTGAAACGCGACAAAACCGATTGATTAACTTTTTATTTGATCTCAATTTTATACAGGAAATTATTCTTTTAAAAAAGGCAAATTTATTCGGGCTTCAATTAAGTTGAGTCCTGTTCTCAGTTAAGGAATATTTAATCAGGGGAATTCAATCATTCTTCAATTTGCCACAAATCATGCATTTGATTTTCATCCACAATTCTTTTCGGACGCATCATTAAAATCACTTGTCCGAATAAAGGGGTACTGGGTGCAGTTTCAAACCACTGCAACGTTAATTGATTCTCTTGTTCTACCAGAAAATAACTATCTACATTCCACTGACGTTGGGCGCGATCAATCACAATTAAAATCTCTTCGGTTTTACCAGGTATTGGTGTCGGAAGATTATCACTATTACTTAAAATCACAACCGGATCTTCAGCCTTTAAAATCACTTGCCAACCGGGCAAGGCAACCCAAGCCCCCTGTCCTGAAAATTTCACCAGATGAAACGGATCCGTTTCCTCCGTCAGGGGAACCGCCTTTAACTCCGCTACCGTCAACGGTAACTCACCCACAACGGGTAGAATTCGGGGGAGTTCCTCCTCAGATTCTAAGCGATAAATCGGAAATCGGGGGGCTGAACGCTCCGAAAATACGGTAAAATCTGTTAACAGTTGTTCAAGCTGTTGTCGAGCCGTGGCAGAGTGGGCAAACTGTAACCCTTTGGCAATTAAGCGCGATCGCTGTTGTAAATCATTATTTTGTCTAGCCAGTCGCCAACTTTGATAGGCAATCGCATCACCGGGATGATTAGAGAAACCCTCCGGAAGTTTAGAAGTCCGAGATAGTTCTTTCAAGGCTTTTGCTAGATCTTTGGCATCATCAGCATCTAAATTTCGTTCTACGACAAATTCCGCCACCTGTACTCGTTGAGGCTGAGTGAGGATACGGAATTCATACAGGATATCACTCCCTTTTCGTTGAAAATAAGCCTCAGTGGCCGCAGAAATTTCTCCCTGAATCACAGAATTATACACCTGAGATCCTACAATCACCTGATTTTGCTGAACCGCTTCAAATCCTGTTTCTTCAAAAATCTGTTGAGGCGTATAACCCGCTTTTTGTAATGTGGCGCAGGCTTTGCCCCATTCTACCCAATTTTGTTCTTTGCGGCGGAGTAAGGTAACTAACGCTTGTAGATCTGCTGCGTTCTCGGATGGAATCTCTGTCATAGGATAGAAGTTGCGTCAAAAACCACAATAGCCTATCTTATCATGACTGACACTCTTGATAATTTGTAGTAGCTGACTCTAGTTCTATTGAGGCGGGGTATTGGCACGCTTCGAGCGTATACTCTAACTTAGAGGCTGAAAGGATTATTCCTCAATATGTTTTTATTGAACTCACATCCTTCAAGCTTCAAATATATTTAGTTGACGACCTATTAAAGGAGAAATTTGGAGACAATCCCTAGTTATGTTTTGATCAAGCTTCAGTTGCACAATATACTGAGCGATTTTGGTAGAGATAGAGGGTGGGACAGCGTCACCAATTTGATTATATTTAGCGGCTAGAGGTCCCTCAAAAAAATAGCTAGGAGGAAATCCCTGAAGTAAGGACATCTCTCTAACTGTTAGAAGTCTATCCTGCTCAGGATGAGCATATCGCCCATTCCCAATATGACCACATTCACGAGTTATTGTTGCTGCAACAGAATGCCATTTCAAACGGCCATAAACATCTGGGAAAGAACCCGGTCTGGCACGAAACATTGACGGAATTAGCAGTTTATGCTTCTCCTCAAACGATAAAAACCTGCACTCATACCTCCACAGCCTGAGAATAAATCAATGACTTTCCATAAGGTATTCGGTTTTAAGTGATCGATGAGCATGGCTATACAAGAATTATGCTAAACCTGATCGTAACACATTGTGAGACAGACATTAGAAACAACTTTTAGTAACGTGGTTGTAACACAATGATTCACAATGTATGTCATTTATGCCAAGAGCACCTAAAACTGAATTTTTGCAAATTAGGCTCACTCAGGAGGATAGGGAAAGAATTGCCCGTGTTGCATCTAGAGAACATTTAGATCTCTCAACATGGGCAAGACAAATTTTACTAAAATCTGTGGAAGACTGGGAAAAACGTCACCTACCTACTCAAAAATCTTAAGGTAGGGAGAATTAACTAATGTTTGTGCGGGATTTTGATAAATTGCTTTAGCAATTGAATGAAATAGCTCCTCCGCTTACTGCTACACGTCTGGTACTACTGAATCGTATGGCATTAGCTCTTCAGGCTAAGTTTGACAGCTCATCAAATCCAGACAGTGATTTTGCGACTCCCCTATTTTCTGAATATTTTGCAAGTCGTTTGCTAATTCAGCACGCAGTAGTAGAGGAAAAACTCAATAAAAAATCGTTTGAGTATATTTTTCGTGATGCCTTGCGTCATGATGGCAAAACTGCTGAAATCACAGTTAGTAATGTACATCCAGGAGCGGATATTTTGGTAGATGAGGTAAGGTTTTCACTCAAAACTGAAGCATCAAAAAATATTCGGCAGAAGAAAATTACTATCTCTAAATTCATGGAGGCACGTTGGATTCGTACTCAAGATACTTCTGGTTTAGCCCGATTAGCATCTGATAAACTCCATCAACATTTGGCTGGTTACGACCGTATCGTAATGCTTCGTGCTTTTAATCTAGAAAAAAATAAGGTGAAATACGATCTTGTAGAAATCCCTCATGATTTGCTGAGTTTAGCATCACGTTTAGAGCTGGGCGACATAAAACTTAGTCCCAGTGGTAGCGGAGGAGGTAGCGTAACAATTTGGCAAAATGGTCGAGAGGCTTTTACGCTTAGATTTGATGGCAGTGTAGAAAAAGTCACGATCACGAACCTGCTAGTAGATCTTTGTACTGTTCATGCAACATGGTGTATTCCATTAATCCTCTCTAATTTTGAGACTGATACGTGAAGTACAGTTAGTTAAGTAATTATGCTGCTCTGCTCAAACTCAGTCTGAAGAACTAGTGAATTTAATGCCAAATTCTGAGATGATGATGGAGCTAGGACAATCGAAGCTAAAGTTAGCTACTCTGTATGCGAATTGCTCTGTTCACCGAAACCTTTCTACCAAAGATAGATGGAATTGTAACCCGACTCTGTCATACGGTTGAACACCTTCACCGGGCTGGTGATGAGGTGCTGATTTTCTCCCCAGAAGGAGGACTGACAGAATACAAAGGGTGCAAAATCTACGGGGTTGAGGGCTTTCCCTTACCCATGTATCCCGAATTAAAATTGGGTATTCCTACTCCCAGTATGGGTCATCAACTTGAAGCTTTCCAACCCGATCTAATTCATGTCGCTAACCCGGCTGTATTGGGCTTAGGCGGGCTATATTATGCCAAAAAGTTTAATTTACCCTTGGTGGCTTCTTACCACACTCATTTGCCCCAATATCTCCACCATTATGGCTTAGGAATGTTGGAAGAATTATTGTGGAGTTTACTGCGTTCTGGCCATAACCAAGCCGACTTAAACCTCTGTACTTCCACGGCAATGGTGCAAGAACTCATTAACCATGGCATTGAACGGGTTGATTTATGGCAACGGGGAGTGGATACGGAACTATTTCAACCTCACTATGCCAGTGATGAAATGCGTGATCGCCTCAGCCAAGGCCACCCGGATTGTAATTTATTACTGTATGTGGGACGTTTGGGGGCAGAAAAGGAAATTGATCGGATTAAACCGGTTCTTGAGGCGATTCCCAACGCTCGTTTAGCGTTAGTGGGAGATGGCCCTAACCGCCAAGCCTTAGAAGCTCATTTTGCCGATACTCCTACCCATTTTGTTGGTTATCTACGGGGAGAAGCCTTAGCAGCCGCTTACGCCTCAGCAGATGCGTTTATTTTCCCGTCTCGTACCGAAACTTTGGGGTTGGTCTTACTGGAAGCAATGGCGGCGGGAACTCCGGTGGTGGCGGCGCGATCTGGCGGTATTCCAGATATTGTCACTGATGGGGTCAATGGTTATCTGTTCGATCCCAGTGATGAGGACGGAGCGATCGCTGCTACTCAAAGGCTATTTTCCCATATTAGTGAACGAGAAAACCTACGTCAAAATGCTCGTCAAGAAGCTGAGCAATGGGGTTGGGCGGCAGCAACCCAACAACTACGACGCTACTATCAGGCCATTTTAAACCGCCGGGTGTTGCCCTCAGTTGCCTAGTTGGGATTAAGACTTTAGACTTGAAACAAGGGTTAAGGAATTTTTCCCAGCAATCAGTCGTCATTTGTCTGTGAATCTATACTTTAATATATGCTTGTGACTCACCGATTGCTGGTTATTCCTTAAAAATTGCTCATTGTGATCACTGATTGCTAGTCTAAAACATGGCATTTTCCAACGCTGGTAGTATCCTCGCCACACTAACTCAGGTTGATCGGATGGGATTGTTGGCAGATCGAGTCAAAAATCTGCCAGTTGGAGAGTTTATTTGTATTCTGGATTTTATTACAGCAGAATTCCAACAATTTCTGCGGGCGATTGACCTGATTAATAATGAAGCAATTGAAACCCTCTTAGAACAATTGCTTGATGCATTTACTCTCAAAATAGGTCAAATTTTAGCCGCAGATCAAACTACAATTTTTTTGATTAACACGAGTAAAAATCAGCTTTGGTACACTACTCTTAATGAAGAAACAGGTCAAACTCAAGAAGTACGGTTACCCATGGATGCGGGAATTTTGGGCTATGTAGCTCGCACTGGAGAATCTCTAAATATTGCTCACGTTGAAGATAGCACTTTATTTGATTCTCGGGTTGATGCTCCTCCCAACTATGCCGTTAAAAGTATTCTTTGTCTGCCAATTTTTAGTAGTCAAAATCCTCAGGAACCGGTAGCGGTTATTCGACTCTTAAATAAGACAGATGGCACTCCATTTACCCCGGAAGATGAAGAACAGTTTCGTTCTTTAGCAGATTCTATCGGTATTATTCTTGAAAGTTGTCAATCCTTTTTTGTTGCGGCTCGTAATCAACGCGGGGTTTCAGCCTTATTAAAAGCAACCACAACTTTGGGACAAAGTTTAGATTTACAAAGTACATTACTAACGGTAATGGAATTAGCACGGGATTTAATGCAAGCCGATCGCAGCACTTTGTTCTTATTTGATGCAGAAACAAATGAACTTTGGACAAAAGTGGCAAAAGCGGATAAAAAAACAATGGTTGATATTCGTTTATCTGCAAATAAAGGCATTGCGGGTTATGTGGCTTCAACTGGTCAAGTTGTGAATATTAGTGATGCTTATACCGATCCTCGGTTTGATCCCACTACAGATGAAAAAACAGGGTATAGAACTCGTAATATTTTGTGTATGCCGGTTTTTAATGCTAAAGGAGAGTTAATTGGTGTCACTCAACTGATTAATAAGTACAAAGGTAGTTTCACAAATTCTGATGAAGCTTTTTTAAAAGCCTTTAATGCTCAAGCCGGAATTGCATTACAAAATGCTCAGTTATTTGAGAATGTAATGGTAGAAAAACAATATCAAAAAGATATGCTGCAAAGTCTTTCTGATGTTGTGATTTCAACTGATTTGCAAGGCAGAATTGTCACGATTAATGATGCCGCTTTAGAACTTCTCGGTTGTCCACGCCGCAAAGCCAGTAATTATCTGGTGCGTCAATATTGGGAAACTAAACTGATCGATCGTTATATTTGGGATGTTGTTCCAATTGAAAATCTACAATTTCGATTAGAAGATAGCCTTAAATATGCCTCTCGTTATTATGTTCCTGAACAAAATTTAACTGTGGGTTTAGTATTTCGAGAAGAAAATGAATTTGAGAGTCATGATGAAATTCCGACGTTAGTTATTCCCGATCCCAGCGATCCTGAATCTTATCTACCTTGGGGATTAAAAGAAGATCCAATTGAACAGTTACCTTTTTTTGCTAAAAATCAGGTTCAGCCAATCGAAAAAAGTATCAATTTAACGGTTACCCCGCTAACAGATACTGAAGGAAAAGTTAGAGGTGGCTTAGTAATTTTAGAGGATATTAGTCGAGAAAAACGCATGAAAACTACGATGTATCGATATATGACTCCAGGTGTTGCTGAACG
>CAYNXM010000362.1:0-12862 GCA_964401105.1 uncultured Lyngbya sp.
TCAATCCTCAGATTTCCTCGATAGTAATAACTCTTTGATTTTTGATAAATGGGATCTTCTATCAATTCAATATATTGCTTCCAGGGAATTTTTATCCAAGTCTCAGTTTGTAGTCTAGTTTCTAATTGAGTCATCTCTACATCTCCATTGATTACTTTATTCTAATACTATTTTTCTATAATATTACACTCGATAGCCCCCCTGGTGTCCCCCTTTCAAGGGTAGGTTTTTTAGTTTCCGAGAAATTATTGAGAATTTTCTCAACTATTAAACGGCATCTTAAAGGTTTCAGACAATGATTTGGGTTGGAAAATCTGAAAAATTGGTTAGATTGTGAAAAACCTACCCTTGATGGCTGGTGTCCACCCTTGGTAAGGGGGGAGAAAGGGGGGTTTAATTAGGGAGATACAAGGAGGTGAGAAAGGCAACAATCACCCATAAATTGATATCAGTAATTTTAATAATTTTAACGCAATGAGTGTAAAGGCTTTTTTACTCTACTTTAGAATGACTTTGATTCGAGAATTCGTTATTCAATTGAATTCGATAACTCAACAGTATTTGCATTGGCAATTGCGCTAATAGTATTAATAGAAACTTCTGAAAAGTATTGATGGATAAATTGTTCTTCTTGGATGGCCTTAATAAAAGCTTGCATTGCCCGGTAGAAGTCTGAATTAGATAGATTTTTAATCTCTTCTTTTTTGTCTATATAAAAAGCGCGGTTGCTGTATTTAATTTCAAATCCAAGCTGCTGTAAACATTCAAATCCTAACTTTAATGGTATCTCTCCAATTTTGAGCTTTTGAAGCAATTGTTGACGGGTAATGGGTTGATGAGTCCGACTAATATATTTAGCAATTCCAACTAATTTTTCCCAAATTTCAATCGGATTAAACTGTGGAGGTTGAGAATAGGCGATCGCTAATTTTTTATCTTCTAAAAAAGCTCTACGACACCAAATTTGTAATTCTTGCCAGCTTGTGGGACAGTCTTCAATGATGATGAAAGATTGATCTTTTATTTTCTCTGAAGTTTGCAAATAACGCCAATCTAATATTTCAACTAAATTGGGATTTAACGTGACTGTTGATTCTGATAAGTTTTCTTCTTTTAACAAGACATCAATTAACCGAACTTTGTATGGTTTATTATCTTGTTTATCAGACTTATGAAAATCTAGTTCTACCACTGCATCATAAGCTTTATCTTCTTGTAATTCATCTTTATAGTGTCCCCACCATATTCCAGGAAATCCTTCTTCACAAGAATTATCCCAAATATTAAATGTTGTTTTAATATATTTAACTTCTCTTTTTCTTAAATCTTGCTGATTTTTATTCCAAAGATTCGTAAAATAACAATTTTTAATCAGGATTTTAGGGGTAGGATTACCCATACCACAGGGTTCTAGTAGTTTTAATTCTTGAAATAAATCTCGTCCTAATTCTGCGACAGTACAACAAATATCAGGTTGTCGATCTAATTGATTATTGTTAATATAATTGACTTCTATTTTTTGCCGTAATTGACGATTAATTCCTTCCGTAAATAAAGATAAATTTTCTAATTTCAAACATAAACCCGCAGCATAAGGATGACCTCCAAATTTTTCTAAGAGATGGGATTGAGTTTTAACTAATTCATATAAGTCTATTTTTTGCACAGAACGGGCAGAACCGCGAGCCAATTGATGACTGTGATCTTCTGTTAATAAAATAGTCGGTTTTTGATATTCTTGAGCAATTTGAGAAGCAACTAATCCTAAAACACCAGTCGGCCATTGGGGATCGCTTAATACAATTACTTCTGTAGTTGATAAATCTTGTTTAGCTAACTTTATAGTAATATCTTTAGCCACATCTTTTTGTAAAACTTTGCGGCGAGTATTGGCTAATTCTGTTTCTAATGCCAGTTTATTACAGTATTTAACATCACGACTGGTTAATAATTCCACACAAAAATGAGCATCACCCTGAATGCGACTGACTGCATTAATCCTCGGGCCTAAACCAAAGGAAATATCTGTTGGGCGATCGCCTGTTCGTTTACATAATTCTAACAGTTTTGCCACACCCGGACGAGTTGGATTTTTGAGTTGTTTTTGTAGTTGTTGAATTCCTTTTTGTGCTAAATAACGACAGTCTCCCGCGAGTTGTACTAAATCAGCAATTAAACCAATAGCAACTAAATCGAGTAAAGTCTCTATGGGTGACTTCGGCACTTGGGGTAATGCTTCATACAAGGCTTCAACCAGCTTATAAGCGACTGCAACCCCTGAGAGATGATAAAGGGGATGATCCAAAGGAAAATTGCGAGGATTAATGATTGAAACCACGGTCGGACGTTCTGGCGGTAAGGTATGATGATCGGTAATAATAATGTCAATACCTAAACCGTTGGCATATTCAATTTCTGCTAAGTTTGTACTACCGGTATCACAAGTAATAATCAGTTTACAACCCAGTTCTGCCAGTCGATCGATCCCGGTACAATTTAACCCGTGAGATTCAGTTAAGCGATTGGGGATATAATAGGATAAAATAGAATCATCAATGCTAGACTGGGGCAAAAACTGTCTTAAGCCTTCCCAGAGGACTGCGGTTGCTGTCACACCATCGGCATCAAAATCTCCCCAAATAACAACCGTTTCATGGTGGTTTAGGGCTAATTTAATCCGTTCAACTGCCCAATTCATTTCTTGCCCAAATTCAAAGGGACTGCTAGGTAGATAATCATCTGGATTTAAGAATCCCGATAATTGTTCTGGAGTTTGAATGCCTCGATCTAATAGTAATTGTGCGGCATAACGTCCGTCAACTTGTGGTGCATGACGGCGAATTTCTGTAATGATCCAATTAGGAATTTCTAAGTTTGGAGGAATTTGCCACATTGTTTAATTCACTGGACTGGGAGAATCATCCGATCGTTGATAACTTACAAATTATTCTCTAAATCGGTATTTCTTGAATCTCATCTAAGTGAGTTAAATTATAAGCTGAAACGGGAGCAGATGCCGAATCAAGTTGTTGTTGGGTGCGTTGACAATGAAGGGCAAAAACACAGTCAGAACAGAGTCCTGCTTCTATTTTAACTTGAGGAAAAGCTTCGCCTTGTTGGTAGTGATGTAAATTTTCTTGAAGAGAATGAATTAATTGACTTAAATCTTGATAGGTTTGTTGATGTTGCTCGGAAGTATAGGGAAATACTAAAGACTGCGGCGGTTGATCTCCTTGAGGTTGGATAAACCAATAAGTCATCGAAACTTGTTCTGGGATGTAATGGCTGGTTTCAACTAAAACATATAAATAAAGCCGAGTTTGCCAGTTTAAAGCCAGTTTATTTCTATCTGGAGGACGGCGGTAAGTTTTCCAATCAAAAATATAGGCTTGTTGAGGTTTAGTAATGAGTAAATCATAAACAACAACGAGTAAAATATCCTCAATCTTTAGCAGTCGTTGATGTTCTGCAACGCGCCATGAGTCTAATTCTGAGGTAAATAAATCAGGTGCAGTATTCAGGAATTGTTGAAAACAATGTTGGAGTTGTGGATTTTCTGAAATAAGTGGATCGATGGGTAGACACAATTCTCGTTGTTGCATGAGCAAATGGAAGCGATCGCCCCAAGCTAATCGTTTCTCTGATTCTACCGAATCTGGGTTCGTCAGCCCGTCGAGATAAATATATTGAAATTTACGAGAACACTGACTTAAAAGATTTAGTTGTTTTTGAGAAAGTCTCCATTGCACCATTGCTGAGTTGAGTCATTTTTTAGACTTTGGTTAAATGATTTTACCCTGTATTGTATCGGAAAGTTGGCTGTTTTGACGGGTTGGCTGTCTTTACGGGTTGGCTGTCTTTACGGGTTGGCTGTCTTTACGGGTTGGCTGTCTTTACGGGTTGGGCTATCGCCCAAACATTTCCCGTCGCGCCAAACATTTCCCGTCGCGCCAAACATTTCCCGTCTCGCCAAACATTTCCCGTCACGCCAAACATTTTCCTAAATCAACAGAAATTAATCATCAACCACATTTGCCCAAGCGGAGAAAGAAGGCGGAAAAAAGTTGACTTCATAATCTGAATCTTCCCATTCTTTGACCCAAAGTGGCACTTTTCCATGACCGGGTGTGAGGGCAAATTGACGTTCTCCAGCCTCAATAATTTGAAACAATTGTTTGAGGGTGTCGCCTTTGTCTAAGCCATCGCTGAGAATCTCATCAAGATCGGGTGGGACTCGCTTAACTCGGCTTTTGTCGTCTTCTGGCCAAACCAGTTTGAGGGATTTGAGGTCACGGGGACTGAGTGCAGTTTTGTAGTAAACTCGTTTGAGGGTGGCAACAGGTTCTAAACTCCGTTCAATCCGCCGAATTTGTTGAACACGAAGATAGTGCCATTCCGCTAGACGTAACCGTTCTTCTCGTGAAATACTCCCTTTACTGGTGGCGTGTTCCAAACCGTATCGAATTTGAGAACAACCCAGGTTTGCTAATAAATGGATCAGTTGTCGTTCTTTGGGGGTGGCTTGTCGTCTGACGAGGGTATTCTTTGAACCTCGCTTTTTCCTAGTTTCCATGGGAATTACTTTGATGAGTTTGTACTTAAAATACCGCTGCAATGCAGTTTTAGCCTATCAAGTTTGGAAATTATCCCCAATAACAGAAATTCCATCCCCTATTCGGATTTAATCCGAATTCGTTGCACACTAACAAATCCGGGCTACACAAACAAGAAATTAGGAAAAAGTGGGTGATTGCAATAGACCTCTTGAATAATTCAAAGCGATCGCGCAATAATTGACATAGACTCGCACACCTTAATTGATCAAAACGCTTACGAGACGCGACTTGTCCGTAGTGTCTATCAATTGTCCACTTTTCCCTAAATTATAGGGAATAGATTCTATAAAATTAGGTGTTTGATCGATTAGGATACTCTACCATTTGGGTGCATCTCCTTTTTTTGATAGCTACGGTAGCTCAATTATACTCTAAATGACGAGTTGTCTATTCAGGGTGAAAATAAAAGATTTCAACAATATTGTAAAGATATTGGGGCTTTGAGATCTATCTCATTTTAGAGAGAGATTTTATCAAATGTTTCTATATCATGCATGAATCAGCTACAGTGAATTATTGCACCAATCATTCGTTTTCAAGGGTGCTTGGGTTACAGTAGATTGGGACAAAACGGGGTCAAATTCACCTTTTTGATAGGCGGCGATCTGTTCTGGGGTCAACAGATCCATAAAATCAGCTAACTCGCTGTAAGTAACACACTGAACCTCTGACAAGCCACAAACCGCTTCAGCAAACCGGAACATGGCATTCCAATATGCACCACCATTCCAGGCTGAAAAATGATGACCAATGTCAATTGGAGCACGGTTTCCGTTATAGTTTTGTTCAAAGTAGTTCATATAAGTTTTGAACATATCCTCTTCATAAAACTTCGCCCGTTTGGGATTAGGACGCGCTTTAGAATGAGCGACATAAAAGTTATAATCCATTGATAAAGTATTTTTACGAGTTAAGGCTGTTTTTATTTGTCCTAAGGGAAAATTCCAAATCCCATTTTGTTTTTGTGGCCAATAGTTGATTTGAGCTATTTTACTGGTGTCGTAACGAAACCCATCTTCAGCCAAGACTTTGTACAAACCTGGACCCTGACCCAATTCGGGGGCGCGGAACCCTTGAATAGCGCTACGGTCAAACGCCAAGGAACCCGTTAAACTATTGCGAGGATAAGCCTCAAAAATAAATTGATTAAAATAGTCAAATTCTTTGCGCCAGTCCGCTTGACTCCATTTCTGGCCGTTGAAATGACCCACTGCATGATTTGCAATTTCATGACCTTCTGTATAAGCTAAGTTCATCTGTTTTAAACGGGGTTCAATCTCTTCCGGTTTCCCTCCCCAACCAATAGCAGAACGACCTAAACCCTTGCCGCCTGGGGCATTGTAGAGTTTGCGATCGCTGCGACTGACAAAGTAAACGCCACTGATAAAATAGGTAAACTTAACCGGTTTCCCGGCTTCGGTCATGGTTTTAGCAAAGTTACGGGACTTTTTCCACGCATCCAGGGAATAGGAACCATCAAAGGCTAATAATACAAACTGAGGCGGTTTAGCGGGAAGGGTAATTTGTCCTTGTTGACGAGCCAGATGATTAAACAGTTGAGCATCCCAACGCTTGTTTTGGCAGGCATTCCCCCCACCAAAAGATTCACAAGCAGCCACCAGGGACGATGAGAACGGCCCTAACACGTCTCGATCCTCGACACAGTATCCTGTGAAGGAATTGAAACGAGACCCCTCAGGACAGCGCTCAGCGCCGTAAGCATTAACATATAGAGACTCCGTCCATTTGTCTTGAGTGCAGGAGTTGCCGCCCCCCCAGTCCTGACATTTTTCCACCATCTTACGGCTGACTGGGCCATAAGCTGTTTCTCCATTAGAACACAATTGACCCCCTTGATCATTAACGGATTTGAGTTCAAACTGGGGAATAGTGACCGTTTGATCTGTTTCTGTCAACGAGTTGGGTTTTAGGCTAACTTTAGAAAGGTGAGTGCAGCTACAGAGAAATAGCATCACACCCCCGGATAAGCTAAGAAAAGATAAACGTTGAAATTGGTTAAACACGCTCTCATGCTGAGTTAAAATCCTTTATGACTATAAACTGAAATTCATGCATTCGCGCAACTATTTCACAGTCCCGGTTAAGGGTGAGACAAAAAGGATTTTTATTACTCTCGTTATTTTAGCTAGAGTAGAAACAGATTAATTAAAAGAAGGTTATCAACGTGCTTTTAAAACGTCCTGATTTAATTCTGATTGGCTTAATTTGTTTTGAACTACTCATTTTAATCATCTATTTGGGAAGTTTTCTGATTGACGGAAAGCCATACCCAGCTTTTGATATGAATGGTTTGATGACGATTCCTTCTTTGTTTCAAGCGTTTCAGCTTTTGAGTATTGGATTGATTTCCCTGACTTTATTTTTTCAAGAACAAACCTATCAGCGTCCGCCTTCTCAGCGATTTAAGTTAGCGATCGCTATCCTGCTAATTTACGGGGGAATTGATGAAATATTTAAAATTCATCTTCAACTTAAAAATTGGTTTTCTACTTTAGGTGAGCGAACCTGGCTTGGTATTTATCTTGCTATTTTTATCGGAACGATCTTATTTTTATATCCCGATTTTCGTAAGTTATGGCGATATTATCGTCGTGAAACTCTAATTGCTATTGTCGGGATGATTATATTTGCGCTAGGTGGATTTGGGGCTGAGCTATTTAGAAATAGTATCGATTTTTTACTAAGGATATTATTAAAAGCTGAGTATTCAATTGATTTTTTCAAAGCTCTGAGAATTGCCTTAGAAGAATTCGCCGAGTTACTAGGTGAAAGCCTAATTTTATATAGTGCAATCTCCTTTTTTAATCAACGGTTGCATGAGATACAATCTGCTGAAAAAGCTAATTGATAAAAAAATAGTCTTACGAGTTCATAAGACTACTAAAAAATATGAAAATATTTAAGCAAAATACACTTTTAAGGAACTTGAACCATTTCAGTATCTTCAATCGGTTTACCTTGATGATATAAGGCTTTATGACCATTCGTATTTAATGTGACTCGAAGCTGATTTTCACCCGGTTCTAAGTTTTTCAGGTAATACCAGTTTCCATAAATTCTTGTTACTTTCTCCCCATTAACATAAAGGTGAGCGTGTCCTTCATCTACTTGATCTGCTTGATTAACTTGACTGGGCATCAACTCAAAGTTAGACACTTTAACCTCTAAATTCCATCCCTGCATCGCATCAGAATGAACCACTAAATCGACTTCAGGAATAGGTTGACCTGGAGGAATTTCCATCGGTTGATGATCGTGACCCATTCCTCCATGGTTATGACCGGGACTGTGAGAGTCATCCGCAATGACTTTGATACCTGTTAATACTGTAATGCAAAACGTTGTTGTTAACAGTAACGATTTGAATAGTAATCTCATTTTACGTTAGCTCTCTGTACGTGAAAATCCGAGATAAAGATAGTATGTCAAATCTTCTATTCAGTCAACAGACAGCTTGTCATTCTGGATTGAGATCGACTGATTTAAATATTGTTAATAGGGGCAAGTTACAGAGATATATCAATCAAAAATTATTCATAAAAAATCTGATAAGAGTAAGAGAGAGAAAGCTTAAAACTCTTACTTTATTGCCTATCTCTTTTTACCCTTATTTAACTTCAAAAGACTCCACTTGCAACACAGGGCCTATCATTGCCATCGTCATCACATCATCTCGAATTTGACCGGTGACACTGGCTTTAACCCCTGCTTTTCTAAGGTCTGCGGGGGCATCTTTGAGTTCGTATGTTTGGTCATCACTCACCAGCGCCCAAGTCCCTGTACCGAAACCTTTGCGTTCTATTGTACCGTTAACTGTAATACTCATATTTGCTCTAAATATTTTTAGGATTTAAAAAATAGTGTAGCATAATTCATTATTACTTACTTTAACTAATATTTTGCCAGACTCATGTTTTTTAGTATTGTTATTCCCACTTATAATCGTTTACCCATTCTTCAGAAATGCTTACAAGCTTTAGAACATCAACAACATCACCCAGCTATAACGGGTTATGAAGTGATTTTAGTCGATGATGGTTCAACAGATAAAACTATTGAATGGTTAGAAAATAATCAAGCTAAAATTCCTCATGTCCATTGGTTTTGTCAAGTTCATCAAGGCCCTGCTGCTGCCCGCAATTTAGGCATAGAAAAGGCAAAGGGAGATACTATTATTTTTATTGATAGTGATTTAGTGGTGACAGAAACATTTATACAATCCCACGCCGACACTTTAAATACAGCTCAAAAACACTCGGATAAAGTGTTTACTTATGGCAGAGTGATTAATACTTGTAATTTTGAAAATCCCACTGCTGAGCCTTATAAAATTACTGATTTTTCTGCGGCTTATTTTGCGACAGGAAATGTAGCGATCGCCCGCCATTGGTTAATAGAAGCTGGATTATTTGATACTCAATTTCAGCTTTACGGTTGGGAGGATTTAGAACTGGGTGTTAGGCTAAAAAAACTAGGATTAAAATTAATCAAATGTCCGGATGCGGTGGGTTATCATTGGCATCCACCCTTTGCTGTTGAACAGTTGTCTCAATTAATTGAAAAAGAAGTTCAGCGGGGAAGAATGGGAGTTTTATTTTATCACAAACATCCGTATTTGGAAGTAAAAATGATGATTCAAATGACTATTTTTCATCGAATGCTTTGGGGATTATTATCTTTGGGAGGACGATTAAATGAACGAACAATGGCGGGTTTTCTACAAATATTAATTAACCAAGGAAAACCTCAATTGGCGCTAGAAATTGCTCGGATATTCTTAAATTGGTATAATGTTCAAGCGGTTTATAGAGCTTATAAAGATATAAATTATAGCGCTGTGAGCGGAAATAGATAGTAGACAATACAGTATAAACATTATAGTAAAAGTCAGAAGTCTGTACAGAAGTCAATTGAGTATTTAACCGGATTTTATATAAGTGTGAAGCGCGATCATTCTATGTTGATTAATTCATTTTTTTATAAAAAATTACACTATTTTTGATTAGGCACATTTCCTGATAGTATGATTTATTTCAGATTGTGAGACGTGAATCGGAAGCTCAATCACAAATTCAGTTCCCTGTCCAGGTACAGAATCGCAACTTAGCTTTCCTTGATGTTTTTCTACAATAATTTGATAACTAATGGATAATCCCAGTCCTGTTCCTTTTCCCACTGGTTTGGTCGTAAAAAATGGATCGAATAGTTGAGAACGAATCTGATTCGGGATACCAGAGCCATTATCAATTAATTCAATACAAACCGAGTTAGTATTCAGCATTTTAGTATGAATCTGAATACAGGGTTGATATTCAATCGCTGTTTCTGGATTTTGTAATTTCAGGGTTTCCCAATATTCATCAATGGCATCAATTGCATTCGCAAGCAAATTCATAAAAACTTGATTAACCTGACCGGAATAACACTCTACAAGTGGCAATTGACTATATTCTTGAATCACTTTAATTTCTGGACGCTGAACCTGAGGTTTCAAGCGGTGAGCCAGAATTGTCAGGGTACTTTCTAAACCGCTATGCAAATCTACTGCTTTAATTTCTGCTTCATCTAGACGGGAGAAGTTTCGTAGAGATTTAACAATTTCACGAATCCGTTCAGCACCGATTTTAATTGATTGTATGAGTTTAGTTAAATCTTCTGTGAGGAAATTAAGGTCAATCGCTTCTATTTCTTCTTCAATAACCGCAGTCGGTTGAGGATATTCTTGCTGATAAAGCTGTATGAGATGAAGCAAATCTTGAGTATATTCTTCAGCCGGAACCAAATTTCCATAAATAAAGCTAACGGGATTATTAATCTCATGAGCCACCCCGGCAACCATTCGACCCAAAGCAGACATTTTTTCAGTTTGAACCAGGTGAGGCATCTGCTGAAGCTTTTCTAGGGTCTCTTCTAGGGCTTCCATCTGAGTATTAATCTGTTGATCTCGCTCTGCCACCTGTTGTACCATGAAATTAAATCCCCGTGCTAAAGTTGCAATCTCATCACGTCCTTCTATTTGCAATTGAGTACTGAGGTTCCCATCTGCTAACTTTTGAGTGGCTTGAGTTAAGCGTTTAATCCGGGAACTAATCTTCTCAGCCACCATAGTACCCGCTATAGACACTATTGCGGCTCCAATCACCCCAAAACCAATAATTATTATCCAAAGATAAGTCTGTGCTTTGTGAAGTGAGGTAGCCGATTTTAATACCACTAACTCTAAACTTGTATCATCTAAACCAGATAAAGAAACTGTTTTTGCAATATAAGTTTGCTGCTTAATTTTGAGAGTTTGAGGTAAGCAGCCGATTGCGGGTGGTTGCCATTGGGATTGATTGATTTGGGCTGAAGTAGAGGCAATCAATTTGCCATCATTAAATGCCGCTAACTCAATATGGATGAGTTGTCCAATTTGTTGAAGCAGTTCATCACTGACCGCAGTCCCGAGAAAAATCCCGCCCACGATTCCTTCGGTGGGTTTAAAGGGGGCCGCGCCAATCAGGGCAGATTGAGATTGTCTTTCTGCCTCCAATACAGTAGAGAGGTAGACCCCGTTAAGAACTTGGCGAATCGCTTTTTCATCCTCAAGTTGGGTTTGGATTAATGGCTGCCGCCGTAAATCAACTAAAACGGTTTGATTTTCATCTACAACCTTGACTAAATCTAGTTCTAATGTCGATTTCATTGGTAATAGGGCTTTCATCAACGTTGTGGTGTCACTCTGTTGTACGGCAGCGCGAATATCAGGAGAATCTGCCAGTAATCTAGCATTCAAGCGCAACAGACGGGTTTCTTTTTGAAATTCTCTTTGGACTAAAGAAGATATCGCTTCCAACTCTTGATTAGTTTCCATTCGCAGATGCTGGCTAAGCCAGTATCCAACACTGAGAGTTCCAAGGGTCCACAAGCTGAGGGAAACACTCAAAAATGGAATAGTAATTTGCCGTTTAAGGGACCATTTAAATATTGAATGGGATTTCATGATATATTTCCAAGACAAAAGCAGTAGACTGTAGATGCCTTAGTTAGGGTCAGTCATGGTAATATAGCCAGCTTCTTCTAATATTTTTGCCGCTTCTGCACTCTTGACAAACTGAATAAAATCTTGTGCCGCATCTGAGAGTTCTAATTTTGGATTCCAAACAATCCCAATCATTCGTGACATCTGATACTTACTATTACGGGCATTTTCACTATTGGGTTTTATCCCATCCAAACTCAGGAGATTTACCGGTAAATCTCCCGATTTTGCTTTAACTAAAGACATCGGACCAATCGTATTCGGTATGCTTTTCACACTTTCAACGACTTCTTTCTCTTTTTGAAGCACCACAGCATCCGGTGACATCGGTAAATCTGGCCCAAAATAATATTGTCGTAATAATAGTTTGGCAGTCTCATCTTCCGCACGGTCTAAAACTAGAATTTCGCTATTCGGCCCCCCAACTTCTTTCCAGTTCGTAATTTGACCACTATAAATTCCATTCAATTGTTCAGTCGTGAGATTTGTTACGCCTTCAATCTCTCGATGGGTGGCAACAATAACTAAGTCTTGAACATAAGCTTGGTACTCAATCCCATTTTGTTCTTCCGGCTTCAATTCTCGACCGACTGAGCCAATATCAATAATACCATCTTTAACTCCTTGAATCCCTCCACTGGTTTGGTTACTCGGATTGAAATTAATTTTTATATTCGGATACTTTTCTTGATAAGCGAAGGCTAATATTTTGAGGGGTTGATAACCTGAACCTGAGCCACTAATTGTAATTTCTTTAATTTGTGTGGCTGAGGCTGTAACCGGATTTTCGGAAGTTGTATTGTTGAGTATATGGGTGACAGAAGAACAGCTTGAGGTCGTGCTGAGAACAAGGCCTCCTAAAAGAGTGATTAAAAAAAAATTGCGCTTCATAGCTTATTTATCTTCACGTAAATAGAGGATTTCTTTCTTATTCCCAGCTTTACATATAATACTGTTGATGTCTTCAGTGTTTTTACTAAAAAAAAATAGAACGCTAAATATAAATATTAGTAATTTCTGTTAATTACAAAATCAGCTAATAGTATAACTTTATCTGTATTTTGTGCTCTTTATTGTTCTCAATCATGTAATTTCATAGAGAGAGGAGGGTTGATTAGACGAGATTCAGACTAACATGATCGTTAAAAACACTGAGATTATTTTTGATAAATGTAACTGAGATAAAATTTATTCAGCAAAATAG
>CAYNXM010000363.1:0-17105 GCA_964401105.1 uncultured Lyngbya sp.
GTCGATGAACAAGATAGCTAATTGTTCATTTGACACTCTTGATGATTTAGAGGAGATCTTGTTTGAGCGATGTCAATCTTTATTGCAACAGCAGGATTTAATTCGTGGTTTGACTGGTTTTCATTGGTCGATTCAAATCGGGGCTTAATCGTAACTAATCAAACGGACATGATATAAAGCCTTCATCCGGCATGACTAAAATCAGGCTATTATGATATTTTTCTATTGCTTCATGTTGAACAATTCCGGGAAGATTGAGGTGTTGTGTGATTGTATATTGAGTCGTATCCCAGAATCTGAAAGTGACAGAACAGAGATTGCCATAGTAATCAACCCGACTTAATTTGATCTAGGAAAAGAATGCGCGATCGCGATAGTTTAGAGACATTCGGGTGCAGAATGTCTCCTGGATCAAACCGCTTAGATAAACTGATTTAAATCAATATCAATCGAGTTCACCTGGTCTAAGGTGGCTAAAACTTGATTATTGAATGAAATCAGAGTACTATTGCCGTCTTGAGTAATTTGTAACTGATTGAAATTAATCCCTTCTAACATTAACTGATCTTGACCGATTTGAAAATCTGTAATGAGATTATTTCCCAGATTAGGATTAATCACAAATGTATCAATTCCCTCTCCACCCGTTAAGGTATCATTTCCCTCACCACCCACGAGAGTATCATCTCCCATTTCACCTAACAGTAAATTGTCCCCGAAGCAACCTTTGACGAGATCGTTATCTTTACCGCCGTGTAAGGTATCGTTGCCTAGATCGCCGCAGAGGGTATCTTGACCTTCATCTCCATACAATAAGTCGTTGCCTTTGCCTCCGTAAAGCTGATCTTGTTGAGCGTTATTGCCGACAGCCGGAGAATTACCATCATCTATTTGATCGCCTCGCAGGGTATCATCTCCCTCGCCACCACAAAGGGTATCATTGCCTCGATCTCCGAGTAACAAGTCATTGCCAGCATTACCGAAAATTAGGTCATTGTCTTTACCGCCGTAAGCCGTATCGTTACCAATACCCGCGACAAGGGTGTCGTTACCTTCATTCCCATCCATGAAGTCGTTACCGGCTTCCCCAAATAGTAGATCTTCTCCATCGACATCACGGGTGGGGTCATTGGGATCGTTGCTGGTACCACCGAGGATGGTATCATCCCCTTGTTCACCATTAAGAGTATCATCCCCCAATTCTCCTAACAGCCAGTCATCGTCTTTACCGCCATGAACGCGATCGCTACCATTCCCGGCGTAGAGGCTATCTCGGCCTAAATTACCAACGATCCAGTCATTACCCGCATCGCCAAAAACAAGATCGCGGTCGCCTGTTTCTCCTAAAGGTTGATCGCCACTGGGGCCACCAATAATGGTATCATTACCAAACTCTCCAAAGAAAACATCATCACCCGTATTGCCGTAAAGTAGGTCATCGCCTTGACCACCATGTACCTCATCATCACCGTCTCCGGCAACAAGGGTATCGAGGCTTTGGTTACCGTAAAGGGTATCGTTTCCCTCACCGCCAAATAGTAGATCTCGTCCGTTGACATCTTCGACGGTAACGTTACTGGTGCCCCCTAATAGAACATCATCACCTTGTTCTCCCCAGAGGGTATCATTACCAATTTCACCTAACATATGATCGTTGTCTTTACCGCCATGAATGCGATCGCGTCCGACACCCCCATGTAAGGTATCATCACCTAAATTACCACCAAGCCAGTCATCCCCGTCATCACCAAACAGATGATCTTGTTCTCCCATATCACCAATGGGTTCGTCACCGCTAGGACTGCCAATAATGGTATCGCTGCCGCTATCTCCTTTAAGGAAGTCGTTGCCGTTATTACCGAATAACAGATCGTTTCCCGATCCAGCATAAGTCAGATCGTCTCCATCTCCGGCAAGCAGAGTATCGTTACCACCCAGTAATACAATTTCGTCATCCCCTGCTAAGGCATCGACAAAGTCATCTTCAGCAGTTGCGGTTAAATTGTCGTTGTTATCACTTCCTAGAATAGTGGCGTTATTGCTATTTCCAATTTCAGGGAACATTAACGCTTCTATTGGGGGTTGTGTGGGTACACTGATGGCATTAATAGTGGGAACATCTGGACAGCCGCAGCCTTCATCCTCAACGGTTACAGGAGGATCACCGACAGTAATAGTCACAATAGCAGTATCACTACCGCCGTTATCGTCAGTAATCGTGTAGGTAAAGGTGTCAATGCCACTGAAGTCAGCAGGAGGAGTATAAACTAATTGATCCTGGTCTAAACTGACTGTACCGCTGTTGCTTGAAGGGGAGTCGAAGCTATCGATAGTAATTGGATCGCCATCTTTGTCGCTATCGTTTTCTAAGACATCCACGGTAATGGGAGTATTGACGGGAGTATTGATATTGTCGTCGGTGGCTACAGGGATATTATTACTATCGTTATCAACAGGAACACCATTTTCTACTGTGATCGTAATAGTTGCAGTAGAAGTTCCGCCTTTGCCATCTGAAATAGTGTAGGTAAAGGTATCAACTCCGGTGAAACCCTCTGCTGGAGTATAAATAAAGTTATTGCCATCAACAGTAATATTGCCGCCGTTAGCAGAAGTTGAGTCAAAACTATCAATACTGAGAGGATCGTTATCTGAGTCAGTATCGTTATCTAAAGCAGCGATAGTAACGGGTGTATTGGCTGGGGTGGTTTCGCTGTCGTTATCCGCAACAGGAATTCCATTTTCTACTGTGATCGTAATAGTTGCAGTAGAAGTTCCGCCTTTGCCATCAGAAATAGTATAGGTAAAGGTATCAACTCCGGTGAAACCCTCTGCTGGAGTATAAATAAAGTTATTGCCATCAACAATAATATTGCCGCCGTTAGCAGAAGTTGAGTCAAAACTATCAATACTGAGAGGATCGTTATCTGAGTCAGTATCGTTATTCAGAACATCCAAAGTAATAGATTGATTGGCGGCAATACTAGCGTTATCATCTGTTGCAATGGGAGGATTATTGACATCACGGAAGTCTGGAATACCATCGCCGTCGCTATCGGGTAGATCGACAGCTTCAATATCCCCAAATCCGTTATTATTTTGATCCACAGCATCAGCAATACCATCCCCGTCTATATCGTCACTGTCTAAGCGTCCATCCCCATCAGGATCGGCTAAACCGACTTCTTCAATATCGTTAATGCCGTCATCATCACTATCAAGATCCAAATAGTCGGGAATATCATCGCGATCGCTATCGAGAGGAGAAGGGTGGTTAATATTGCCAAACCCGTCATTATTATCAATGCTATCGGTAATGCCATCCCCATCACTATCCGATCCACTGACAATGCCGTCGCCATCAGCATCATCTAAACCGCCTTCGACAATGTCGTGAATGCCATCATTATCACTATCGAGATCTTGATGATCCGCGACACCATCATTATCACTATCTGGAGGAATAGTTAACGAGTTATCGTGACTCGGATCAACGGTATCAATTAAACCGTTACCATCGCTGTCTTCGCCATCAACAATACCATTACCATCAGTATCCGGGTTACCCACTTCCGTTACATCTAAAATGCCGTCCGAGTCGCTATCAAGATCTCGGAAGTCTGGAATATTATCACCGTCGGTATCAAAGCGATCGTCGGCTTCTCCATCCCCATCAAGATCTAATTCCCCGGACTCCGGTGTCGTTTCAATATCATCAGCTAAACCATTATCTCCGACAGGCGTATCAATCACCCCATCTCCATCCGTATCTAATTCTGCGATCTTTTCGGGAGACAGTCCACTTTCATTTAAGTCAGAAATACCGTCATTATCGCTATCGAGATCAAAGATATCCGGAACCCCATCCCCATCTGTATCTCCGTTTCCTTCCTCACTATCGGGGATACCGTCATTATCATCATCTAAATCATCTAGATCGAGAATACCATCCCCATCTGCATCGGGATTAACATCAATGGTTACAGTTGCAGTAGAAGTTCCGCCATTGCCATCGGAGATAGTGTAAGTAAAGCTATCGGTTCCGGTAAAATTAGGATCGGGAATATAGGTTAAAGTTCCGTCCGGGTTTTGAACAATTTGACCATTATTGGGTTGAGTATCAATTGATTCTAAGGTTAAATCATCCCCATCTGGATCGGTATCATTGGTTAATGGGTCGAAGGTTAACGGACGTTGGGGAGAGGTTTGTAAGTTATCTTCAGTGGCAACAGGATCGTCATTCACCCCGTTAATGGTAATCGTAACAGTGGCAGGTTCACTATCCGCAATACCATCATTCACTGTGTAAGTAAAGGTATCGGTTGCCGTTTCTCCGACACCTAAACTTTCAAATTGACCATTGGGATTATAACTGAAAGTGCCATCCGTATTTAAGGTGATTTCAGCGCCAGAATCTAGGATAATCGGCTGACCAATATTAACCGTTTCATCATTAATCCGATTAACCGTTATTTCATTATTATCTGGATCGCTATCTTCACCGTTGCCATTATCCGTTAAAACATTACCCGTTAGAACCGTATTGGCATCCGTACTATCTGCATCATCTTCTGCAATCGGCGGACTATTTTCTCCAGTAATTGTAACCGTAACTGTAGCTTCACTGGTTTCTGTACCATCACTAATTGTGTAAGTAAAGCTATCGGTATCTGTTGTGGTTCCGGTTAAACTCTCAAACTGACCATTTGGATCGTAGCTAAAGGTTCCATCATTATTAAAGGTTAATAATGCACCAGAATCAAGGGTAATCGTATCCCCAGGATTAATGTCTGTTCCATTAACCTGAGTAACAGTTAATTCATCATTATTCGGATCGCTATCTTCACCGTTGCCATTATCAGCTAATACATCAATCGTAACCGCAGTATCTTTTGTCGTTCCAATATTATCATCTTCAGCAGTTGGCGCATCATTAATTGGATTAATTGTAATATTAACGCTTCCTGCATCAGTCCCTCCATTTCCATCCGTTACATCATAAGTAAAATCCCCCGGATCTGTTATCCCATCATAATCTGTTGGTGCATCATAAATTAACCCTTCTAATTCAGTTTCGCTTAAGATATCGCCATTATTAACAACCGTTCCATCAGCTTTTGTCACTGTTCCTAAACTGGGGAGTCCGGTAACAGTAATCGTTAAATCATCCCCATCAACATCTGTCGGCGCGGTTAAGCCTAAACTGGTATCTTCGCTACTCTCATCAACAGTAATACTGCTGTCGTTAGCAACAGGAGGATTGTTATTCGTTAAATTAACTGTAATTGAACCTGTTCCTGTTAGATTACCCCCTGTTCCTTGTGCACCTGTATTTCTATCATCAATCGTGTAATCAATAGTAACTAAAGCTTCTGTACTTCCTGTATTAGAATAGGTGATCTCTTGTAAAGCTTGATCAACTAAAGCACTAGTAGCATTGCTATTAAATGTTAATACAAGGGTTCCACTGCTATTGGTTGTCACTTCACCAATAACAGTTCCATTAACGGTTAAATCTCCACCTTCGGTTAAATCACCGCCGTCAATTCCAAATTCATCTTCTGCATTTGCACCCCCATTTCTTGCTAGAGTTAAAGTTGCGCCATCATAATTATCATCTGCATCCAATTCTGGATCGCTAATAGTGGCATCGCTATCTAAAACAACAGCATCTCCTGCCAAGGTATAACTAGGAGTATTATCTAAACTACTAAAACTGGGTGCATCATTAACCGGTTCAATATTAACTGTTGTTGTTGTAATATTCCCGTTATTACCATCAGGATCGGTCAGGAAAATTTCAATCGTTCGAGGTGTTTCATCCGGAGCATCACTTGTATTGTTAAAAGTAATTGCTTCTAAAGCGAGTTCAATATCATCTGGACTTGCACCCGCAGCCGCTGTTAAAGTAACAACAATTTCTCCGCCTGTATCCGTAATATTTGGAGTAATACTACCAGGTAAAGTACCAATAATTAATTGATCGCTATCCTGTTTATTCGTTAGTGTGATTGTTGCTTGACTAATAAGCTGATTATTGACATCCTGATCAAAATCTCGAATTAAAACATCTGTTGTTTCATCATCATTATCAGGAGCAACAATATTAATTCCACCACCATCTTCCGTGAATGTGGTCTCATAGTTAAAGACATCAAACTCCTCACCACCACTCCCATCTAAGTCAATAAATGGAACAATAAACGGTGATTTTTGTTCAGGATCGGACATCCCGTCATTGAAACCTGTGGCTTCAGTCTCAGTAATATAAACAGCCGTTGGAGTCGTCTGAAAGTTATCAATTCGATATAATAAACCGGTATTATGACTGACATAAAAATCTCCTTCAGCATCAATCCAAGCTGCACCATAAGAACCATCAGGTAATTGTGTAGCTGTATCTAAACTACTCTCATCTATTGCTGTTTTTGTAATCGTTTGTGCATCAATATTCCAAATATAAAGTTCACCATTATGAACTCCATAGAGAGAACCTTGACCACCAGAATTAACCCAGATTAAGTCAGCAACGCTACCCGCATTACTGTTATCTGTAAAATCAATTTCAGTAGTTGTCTTATTGTTCAGATCAACTTTAATTAAATCTTCTCCTTGGCGTAACCAAAGATTGTTATTGTTATCGACATCACCCGCAAATATATTAGGTAAACCGTTAGTAGATACTGTTATTTCTAAGTCTTCAATAGTACCATCAGCTTTAATCCGAATAACTTGATCTTTAAGAGATCCCGCACGGCTTAGTCCATAAACGTAGTTATCGTTTGTATTAAATCCTGTACCATTGTAGATATCTTGTTCATCACCAATATCAACATAATCCCCGGTTAATGGGTTTAATAACTTCAGTTTTCCCTTTAGGCTTGAGTCACCAATAACTTGGAAGAAATAAGGTTGATCGGGTAAAGTCTCATTCAGAACAGAATTCCATTGCTGTTGAGTTTGTTGATTAAATGCTAAAGCAACCTCGAATTGACCTCGAGTAACCTCTAAATTCCAATTTCCACCCAGTGCAATGTTTCCAGTTTTTGTGGCGGAGGCAGCAATATTTGCACCTGTTAAATCATGTAATCGTTCAATAAATTCTGTTCCAGTATCTCCTGCGGCAACTTGACAACCATATAAAAGAATATTAGGAATATTCCACTGTTGAATTTGAGCAGAATATTGCTTTAATGTATCGAGGTTTAGTTGACTATTTCCTAAGCTTATTCCTCCTGGATAACCATGAGAAACCAGATGAATTGTATCAAAATTATGGTATTTACCTAAAACTTCAGTAATTTGCTGAATGCCGTCTTTATGATCTTCTAAAATAATAATGATTGAGCCAGGTATCACTCCTTTAACTAAGCTTTGATACCCTTCAACATGAGAATCAATGATAACTAGGTGTTGAGGCAAGTCAAAGATTCTAGCAATATCAGGATTTTGAATTGTGGTAGTCGTTGTGAACATTTCAGATTCAGGGTGATGCATGGAGAGTAAAAACTGAGATGACATGGTAGAATATCCTAGAGCTTTAAACTCAGTAAGTATTAACTAGAAAATCAGTAGATCAATACCACTCACTTTGAGAGCAATAACTTTCTAATCAAAGTGAATAGTTTTTCTTTTTTTAGAAACACCCTTAATAATTTGAGTAGTCTGTCAAGACTGACTTAATAAACTTTATATTGAAGTCAACTTGAAAGATATCTATGTTTTTTCATATACTCATATCATGGCTTAGGATGCGGATAAAAAACATCAGTAAAACTCTGTAACTTGTTAGTCTAAATTACAGTTCATTTGACGATATTTCGGTATTTGTCCAGATAAGTATCCCTGTGTATTATCCGTAAATTCCCTGAAAATATCGGATTTAACTATACTCCAAAGCCCGAGTCCTAGGGGATTACTTTAGATTGAATCAATTACTGATGTATATAATATATAAAAGTTACAAGGTGTGTGGAGTCTCTATTGAGTTAAGATAGGGAAAGCAGAAATTATTAAAAATTAATGGGTTTAATTTTTAATTTTTATTGTTCTCAAGATCTGCTGCCATAATACAATAAGCTCTTGATTCTATTGATTTGCGCTCACAAAATTACTATAATCTATTAATCTATTCAACTCTGGAAAAATATTATTGATAATTTTGAATATTAATTTAACCACTGATACATAACATACACATCAACCCAACCCAGTTGTTGATGATTAAATGCATTGGGTAATGTACCAACGACTGCAAAATCTAAGCTTTTCCACAGTTTAACCGCTCGTTGATTGGTACTGACAACAAAATTAAATTGCATTGCTTTAAAGCCTTGAAGCTTGGCTTGTTGCAAAGCGTGTTCTCCGAGCGTCCGACCTATTCCTTGACCTCTAACTGTAGATAATACCATAAACCCAGCATTGCAGACATGAGATCCTAAGCCAGGTTGATTCGGTTTAAGATAATATGTACCAACCACTTCTTGATTAAGCGTCGCAACATAGGTGGTGGTGGGAAGTTTCATCCAAAGCTGATAGGCTTCCCCAGCAGAGGTATCAGGGGAAAATGCATAGGCATCTCCCCGAGAAACGACTTCATGAAAAATCGTCCAAACTGCTTCAAAGTCTCTGTCTTCTGCGACTCGAATTGTTAACATTATAGAAAATCAATGCAGCAGTAGGGAAGTGATTAACCCCCGGCGGCAAAAGTTCCTAAAATAAGAATTGACAAAGCCATGCCAGGTAAAAGAAGCACTGCTAACATTAGGACTTCATGTTGTGTCATGGGTATTTATTGCCTCATTTAATCTCAATAGTAATATACCATTTTTCTCAGGTTACCCAATATAATCTTAATGTTTCTTTTAGAGATACTCTTCCCTCTATAAAATAGTTATTCTAAATCAGTCTAATTAAATGATCGTCTATCATCACTCAAAGTTAAAGTTGTGAAGGCTGTATTCTAGCACAACTCTGATAGACATGATATACTTTTGATTAGTTCCTCATTCTCTCAAGTTTTGACTATATGACTCTTACAGTTGATCAAATTTTTAACGGTGCGAACTTGTTTGTTCTACCCTTTTGGATGTTAATGATCTTTTTGCCCAATTGGAATATCACGCGGAAAGTGATGAAGTCTTATATTCCTTTTGCGCTTTTAGCGATTGTTTATCTTTATTTATTTATCAATAGCATTAGCCCCGAAAGTGCTGCGGCTTTATCCAATCCTCAATTAGATGATATCGCTCAATTTTTTGCAGATAAAACGATTGCGACAACAGGCTGGGTTCACTTTTTAGTGATGGATTTATTTGTAGGACGATATATTTATTGGCAAGGACAAGAAACCGGAGTGTGGACGATTCATTCTCTCGTTGTTTGTCTATTTGCCGGACCCATTGGACTGTTGTCCCATATTGTAACAACTTGGATTAATCGCTTATTTGTATCAAAAATTAAAAAGGAAATAGATTCAATTACAGATGCATCAACCGTTGAACCGTCTTAATTTTCTGGAGTATTTCTTCGTTGCTGTAACTTTAAGACAATCTCAGCATGAACTTCATGGGTAATGGGATAAAAATAAGTTAAAATCATGCCTCCGATTAAAATAATCATGGGGAGAGGGCCAACAGCAAGACGAATTGCAAGTAAAGCTGATTCCGGTTGAATTGGGGCTGGTTGTCCGGGAATACTTTCAATAAATCCTGAGATTTCTAGTGCTTGTCCGACTAAAAATAAGCCAATTGCTAGCCCAACTTTTTGTAGAAAAACCATAAAAGAATAGAAAATTCCTTCTCGTCTTTGTCCTGTATTTAATTCATCTAAATCAATCACATCTGGAATCATTGACCAAGGAATTAAATAGGCTGTTGATACCCCAAAACCTGCTAAAATTGCTAAAATATAAAGCCATAAAGTTTGAGTCGGTTGCAAGAAAAATAACCCCATTTGTGCCACTAACCAAAGGGTCATCCCCATAAAGTAAACCACTCGTTTCCCATAACGTCGGCTGACTAAACTCCAAATAAATAACATGGCTAAAGCAGTGCCTTGAACAGCGATTGCCACTTGAGGGAATGTGGTTTCTGGTAAGTTCATCCAGTTGATCACAAAATAGGGTAAAATAGAGGCAGTTAGTTGTACGCCGAGCCAAGAAAAAAGATAGATACCAATAACATACAAAAAAGGCTTATTTTGAAAAGCGATTTTTAACTGTTCAACAAGAGGAATTTGATCTGAAGTATTGTCTAATTCTAATACTTCGGAATTCTGAGTGGAAAGAATACGATGACGTGTACCTAAAACACACCAAAATACAGGTAAAATAGTTATAATCCCGCAAACTCCACCTAAAACTAGGTATTGTTGTTGAGGATTATCTGGAAATAAAGCAAAAATAACTCGTGCTAAAATTAATGATAAAATACTGCCACCAATAGAAAAAGCAAAACGAAAGCTATTTAAACTGGTGCGTTCATTGTAATCTCTTGTAAGCTCGGGTGTGAGGGCAACATAAGGTAAATTGACAACTGTATAAGCAATATTAAAGGCAATCCCAATAAATACATAATAACTAAATAAAATCCATGGATTAGTACTGGGAATTAACCATTGTAAAAAGAAGAATAACCCAAACGGAATCGCGCCGCCGAGCATCCAAGGATAACGCCGTCCCCAGCGATGTTCTGTGCGATCGCTCAACACACCCACAATGGGATCGTTAATCGCATCAGAAATCTTACCAATTAATAGAATACTTCCCGCTAGTCCTGCCGGTAATCCCGCTACATTTGTTAGAAAAAATAACAGAAAAAAAACGAGAATATTGGCTGTAATTGCTGTTCCTAAATCCCCAGCTCCAAAGGCAAGCTTTGTCCAAAAACTCAGCTGGGGAGCGGGAGAAGAATTAGACGCAGAATAACTCATAAATTTGACAATCAGAACAATTGGGGTGTTAACCGAACTTTAATATTAGTTAAGATACCCAAAAAACGCGATATCCTAGAAATGTTAACTTAATTCACCTCTATTTATGTTGATTCAGGAGAAAAATTATGGCTCCCCTTGGCGATCGCTTTAACAAAATGGTTGGTAAAACCCGCTTTGTGGTGTGTCGTTTGTTTCTTCATTTGGCTGGATCGGAAGTTGCTCCCCTGTTGGGGACACTCAACCAAGCTGCAAGAAGCGCGATCGAAGCCGGAGACGGGGATCTCGAGGTCATGGGGGAGCAATTGGTTGATATTTGCCAACAACTGCTTCAATATGATGCTTACTGGCTGTCGGCTGCAAATGAGGGCGATTTTGTTTGGGATGAAGGGGAAGCAGGAGATTATTTTACTGAACTGTTTACAGATTCGGCTCAACGTTATCTTGCTGAACCGGAATTAGCCATGGATGAAGAGGATTCATTTTCTATTCCCATTACCCACAATATTATTGTGATGATCACTTTAGCCGTAGAAGGAGAAATTCCCGAACTTGAAACCAACCTCGCAGATGCGGACGCGATGATGGACGGCTTAAAAGCAATCATTAACCTCCATTATCAACAACGCTTAAGAGGAATTCAAGTGCATTATTCTCCAGCAAAATTAGGGGATGAGTTAACCAACGATCAATTGCTGACAAATTTCCCTGAATTAATTCCCCTTTAAAATTTAGTGTGAACTTTACAAATCCAAATTAATCACTTATGTTTCGTAAACTAATTATTTCGTTAATGTGTTTAAGCTTGTGTTGGACAACGGTTGCTTGTGGATCGACCCGTTCAACTACATCTTATCCCACACAAACTCAAACTCGAACGGTCGCAGCAACCACTAACCAACCCCGATCCGGCGAGTATCCGCTGCAACAGGCGCAGTATGATGATGCCAACGGGGAATATACCTTTATGTTGCTCAATACCCCATCAGGAAAGTCCCCTGTGTTTCGCACAACCGATGTTCAAATGGCGCGGTTAAGTGATGAAGATATTGCCGCCGGGAAACAGAGTTATTTAGAGGTAAAAGGAGATCAGGCGATCGCCTATATCACGGAAGACTTTAAAATTGAGTATGTTCATAATGTGACTGAAACCGTAACAGATCCGCAAACCGGACAACAACAAACTATTGTGGTTCGACAACAGTCGAGTTTCTGGACTCCTTTTGCGGCTTCTATCGCGGGTAATATGGTTGCTAATGCGCTGTTTGCACCCCGTTACTACGTTCCTCCCGTTTATCAACCCGGTAGAGCGCTAATGGGTTATGGTGGCTATGGCAACACTTATCAAAGTGCCGTCAGTCAATATCAGACTCGCTATAACCAACCCCCCGCAGCGGTGAAAAACCGTCAAACGTTGCGGACAACGGGAGCTATTCGTAATAATTCTACTCCTCGCGCCACCTCAGCAACCCAGAAAAAAGACGCAACCCGTTCTACCGGTTCTGGGTTTGGTTCGAGTAACCTGAAGCAAAACTCTAATGGTTCTTCTACTACGAAAAAACGTACACCGGGTTTTGGCAGTAGCAGTCCTTCTCGTCGCACTCCTTCCTTTGGTGGCTCTAGACGGCGGCGACGTTAAAGTTCATTTGTTATCAGTTAAAAGCTGTTAATTTTATGTATAATAGGCTGGGTTAATCGCAAAATACCCAGTTTTTTTTATTTAAAAATTTGTTCGGCTGTTAAATTAAACTCTGGAAAAGTAGGTGAAATAATCCTATCATATCGTCTAAATTGACTGACTTTATATTTTCCTTTTCCACAATCAGCTTAACAGATTCAGCCTTTTCAATAATTGATTCATTTTTCCAACGAGATTCATCAGTTATCACCTCTTGACTAATCACAATAATATCCGGTTCATCACCCGATTTATCATTGCTAGACTTAACAATAGATTCTCTTTTAATTGTCCAAATGCCTCGTTTTTTCATTTGAATAATTGTTATAATTAATTCTTCTATTACCTCTTGGGAGAAGACGGCAAACCCGTCAATAATATCCCACTCTCCGAGATCGCCCCCAGCTGTCGCTGTCCCCGCGAGTTTGGGGGACTATAGGGGGTTAATCAGTGGCAACATCCAAACGAATTGGTATGAACTAATCTATATAAAAGTTTCAATTAATGTCAAAATAGTTGAGTTGTTTATTGCTCCTCTGAGGAATATAGGATTATGGCACGTTTAGCCCTGCTGAGTACTTCAGATAAAACGGGATTAGTTGAATTTGCCCGCACCTTAGTTGAACAGTTTGAATTTGATCTCATCAGCAGTGGCGGTACCGCCAAAACCCTACAAGCAGCGGGACTTCCCGTGACTAAAGTTTCAGATTATACTGGTTTCCCCGAAATTCTAGGGGGACGAGTCAAAACCCTGCATCCTCGTATTCATGGCGGTATTCTCGCCCGTCGCGACTTCCGAGAAGATAGAGAAGCCTTAGACAGCCACGATATTCGCCCTATTGATCTGGTTGTGGTGAATCTTTATCCGTTTGAACAAACTATTGCCAAGCCGGATGTGACGTTATCTGAAGCGATTGAACAAATTGATATTGGCGGGCCGACATTGTTACGGGCGGCGGCTAAAAATCATGCTTATTTAACAGTATTATGTAATCCTGAGCAATATTCCACCTATTTACAACAATTACAGCAAGATAAGGGCAACGTTTCTTTAGAATTTCGTCAAGCTAGTGCTTTGGCTGCCTTTCGTCACACCGCTGCTTATGATCAAGCGATTTCGGCTTATCTGACCCAACAACAGCCGACAGCAGATACCCCTTTACCCCCCACCTACACCCTGTCTGGGACGCAACGACAAGCCTTACGTTACGGGGAAAATCCCCATCAATCGGCTGCATGGTATCAAACGGGCACAGTGGCAAACGGTTGGGCAGCGGGTAAAATTTTACAAGGCAAACCCCTAAGTTATAACAATTTAGTTGATTTAGAAGCAGCCCGACGCATTATTACGGAATTTACCGACGAACCAGCAGCAGCTATATTAAAACATACGAATCCCTGTGGTATCTCAGTCGCCAGTAGTCTGTCAGAAGCGTATCAACAGGCATTTGCAGCGGACTCCGTTTCTGCTTTTGGTGGCATTGTTGCCTTCAACCAAACGATTGATGCAGCCACAGCCCTAGGGTTGACCAAAACGTTTCTTGAATGTATTGTCGCCCCAGATTGTAGCACCGAGGCGGCTGAAATTTTACAGAAAAAGCAAAATTTACGGGTGTTAATTGTCCCCGATTTACTCAGCGGCCCAAAGGAAACAGTGAAAGCGATCGCGGGGGGATTTTTAGTTCAACAAGCTGATGATGCGGTTGAAGATCCCAACAGTTGGCAAGTGGTGACGGAAAAACAACCGACTTCGCAACAGTTAGCCGAATTAGCCTTTGCCTGGAAAGTGGCAAAACACGTCAAATCTAATGCTATTGTGGTCACTCGTAACCGGACAACAGTCGGGGTAGGGGCGGGACAAATGAACCGGGTAGGGGCAGCAGAAATTGCCCTCAAGCAAGCCGGAGACAAAACCAAGGGGGCAACTCTAGCCAGTGATGGCTTTTTCCCATTTGATGATACAGTGAAAACTGCGGCAGCAGCAGGAATTGAGACAATTGTTCAACCGGGGGGCAGTATCCGCGACAAAGATTCAATTCAGGCAGCAAATGAATTAGGGTTAGTCATGGTATTAACCCGAATGCGGCATTTTCTCCATTAATCAATAGTGAAGATTTAAGTAACTCGTCCGGCGAGTAGAATTTATGATTATCGTCAAACGTAGAGACGTTGCATGCAACGTCTCGACAGACTTCCCCGCCTTCGCGCACTGCTATAGTTGAAAACAGTTAGGGGTAATCCATCCATTGCCCCTACCAAGGACTGCTGACCAGAGTAAATCCAGACCAATAAAATGGATGAGAAAAGTTAGTTTCTCTCAAGTTTTTTAAACTTTCAGGCAAAGGAACTTCGGCGCTAGAAAAGTGTAACGTTTCCCCTGTTAAATAAACTTCTCCTTGAATCATTTTAATTTGCGTTTGTCTAATCGCTTCAGCTTTAGTAGAAGCTGTTTTTAGCTGTTGATAAAATTCACTCATCAGTGCTAATGTTCCAATATCATTGACATACCATAAACTGGCTAAGGCCGACTCAACCCCTGTTTGTAAAGCCAGTCCGGCAAACCCTAACTCAGCATCTCGATCTCCGACTGCGGTTTGACAAGCACTTAAAACTAATAATTCAGTAATCGGATTATTCCAGTTAATCTCTTTCATATCATTTAATCGGAGTTGAGTCTTCCAAAATTGAATATAGGAGTTTTGAGGATTTCCTGGCTTAAATTCTGCATGAGTCGCTAAGTGAATAATATTAAAAGATTGCGATGAGAGTTGATTCTTTAAGTTTTCTAGAGTAAATTCTTCATTCAGAAAGGATTCTCCAGATATCTTTCCTGAATTTATTTTATAGGAAATATTTTCTCTATTATTTTGATTAACTATTGTAGAAAGCTCAAGAGGAACAGCAGGTAAAGGGCTATTACTGATAAATTCTGAGGCTCCCATCGCTAGAATATTGGCTTTTGTAATCGGAGTATAATTAGAATTAATCAGATTAAAAGCAGGAATAATAGAAAAGCTATATTTTTCAACTAGAAATTGATTACCATCGTGGAGTGCAGCCATTGGTAAAGTCCGCAAACCATTTCCTAAACAAAACAGTATTGTATCTATTCTTTCTGCCTGAAGGTTTACTTCTAAAGGAGCAATTATCCATTGATAGAGTTGTTGAGCCGGACTTAAATAGGAGTCGGTATAAAGATTTCGAGGATTATTTATTTCATAAATAAATGATTTAACGGCTGAAATGAGAGTGTCACGTTTGAGAGTATCAATATCTTTAACAATAGGCTGTTTTCCCGGAGCAATTAAGACTAAATGTAAATATTCTGACTCAGGTATTACCCAAACTACAGCAGGGTTTAGATGACTATATTCACGAATCTCAAGTAGATTTTGAGCAATTTCATTACCTGTTTTTGTCGTCTCAGCAAGATTTCGATTAAAATAAGCCTCAAATTCTTGTTCTAGCCGTTGCTCCATTTTCATCACTTTCTCTGAGACAGTCATTTCAGAAGCCATCTCCTGGTATTCTAAAACACTAAAATTAGTTTCTTCAGATAGACTAATTTCAGAATGCAAGCAGAGACTGATAATCAGGTAAAGAATTAATCCTGAAAACATCATCATTACTTTACGTCTATTTTTCGGATACAGTAATTTGCGAAACATTTACTACTTTGCTCCTTATTCAATTACTATAATTGTTTAATTGACTCAGTATTTTAATAATATCTCATATTTGTTATCTTAGAAAATAGTCTTCGGTAATCCCTTCCTAAATACCCTCTTTAATTAACAGGAATTCCACACAGCGCACACCGAAGCAGAGGCGATCGCCTCTGCAACAGCACCTCTGGCAACCATCTCATCCTATTTTGTAGCTTTCGTGGCTATAATATTCTAGAACCTTTATTTAATAATGATTTGATAAAATTGCTGAAACCTGTAAGTTTTTCTGATTTAGCCTGGAGGTTAACCATTCCACAAAGCCCTATATCATATCGATATTAATAGGATTTTATATGAGATTTTGATCGACGGTTATAGTTAGTCTAAAATATAGCAGTGCAAACATGAGTTTAGAATATAATTATTGTTTTTTGTAAAGGTAATATAGCAGTAGCGCTTACGCCCATAGCGGCACGCGGCGGGTTTACCTTACTTGAATTACCCTCGGCATAGTATGTGTCTGGGGAGGCAAACGACAATAGTAAATGTAGTCAAGTGTCTTAACCTGACTCATATAGTGCTATACATTCCTCAACTCTGTATTTAATAAGTTTGAATTAACCTTAAAATGCAAGTTGATTTCAAATCCATATAATCATCACAGAATGCTGACATGGCTCAGAAAGATTATGGATATTGATGACACGAGTTTACTGACGGGTTGGCGCGCGCGCCTTCTGGGAAGTTGGCTAGCGCCAAACATTTCCCGTAAACATTTTCCGTCAGGGGTTGACAGCTCCGCGTTCGGTTTTGTATGATATGAGATA
>CAYNXM010000364.1:0-7714 GCA_964401105.1 uncultured Lyngbya sp.
TGAGTAGCTTACATTCTCTAACTATCATGTTGACTATGTTATCAGAAAAAAAGTTAGATAAACATAACTACTGCATTCTTTTTTGTGGGTCGAGATTCATCTCCCGCTAAGCTGCGCTATAACGGGAGCCTTCTCCCGACAATGAGGTAATTTAATTCTTTCAGGATGTTGGCATCAAACTCAGCTGGACTGGGCCAAACTTGATCCACGATAGACTGGGCTTGATCAAAAACTCTGGGATTTAACGCCAACTCCCCTACAGCAAAAGATAAAGTATGGGCTGTTGTATCAGTCCCCGCGATTAACAGTTCAATCGTTTCTGATATCAGTGTTTCCCGAGTATATTTCGGTTCCTTGGCAGCTATTTTCACTAACATACAGTCTTGGAAGCGAGGACTAATCTGTCCTAAATTGCGTTCCTGCTGGTCTCTCAGTTGCAGCGCTAACTCCACACGGGGACTCAGCAATGACTCTAAATATCGTCTGGCTGACCAGTAATCTCGAGAAGATTGAGTCGGCAGGTATTTCTTCCACTTTTTCTCACCAATTGCGACCCGTAGAAAGCGATAGCCGACAACTGACATCGCCTCGTATGCTTTTTGGATCTCGAGGGGGGGCCTTCTGGGCTAGAGTGTTTTTGATCGACCGGAATACCCAGTACGAGGCTGGCAATCACACTCATCGTCAATTCGACAAATAGCGGGTCTACCTCAACGGCTTCTGACGACTCAGTTTGTCTAATTTTTTCAATCACTTGTGAGCAGCCGACTTGAATAACTTCTAGATATTTGGAGAGACCACTAGAACTAAACTCAGGAGTCCAAGCCTTGCGTCGCCATTGCCATTGAGTACCCGCCTCACCCAACAGAATTGGGCCACTGATATCGTTCCACGCTTCTCGCGTTTGTTGAGTCCGGACCAAACTTCCATTCCTCATGCCATTAACAATGGTCTCCTCAATCACTTTAGGCTGGCTCAGAATCAGAAGAGGGGAACCTCTCCAACAAACATAAATCGGCCCCAATTGTTGACTCCAATCAAATAACAATTGAAAATACTTTTTGTCTTTGACAGCAGCCAATACTTGAGGAATATTTCCCAATAACCAATGGCGAGGAGGAGAAGGAAGTGAATAGAGAGATTGATAAGTTTTTTTCTGTTTCCACCTGCGCCAACTCAACAGGCCAAAAAAGCTAATAAAAACCCCCACAAGCGCCACATCTAATTTCGAGGAGGGTAGAGAACTCTGAGCCATCATCTCTTGAAACATTAATCCCCCTTGACCGATTAACGATCAACCTGTTGGCTGCTAATCATGTATATCTTTATAGTAGCCTGAATTGAATCAGTCGTCACTTCTAAGGTTGAATTAGATAGGAAATTTTTTAACGATTATCGACTGAAGGGTCTATATAACTTGCTTCTATTCCAGGGAGATATTGTTATCAGAAAAAAAGACAAAAAATAGGTGTATCATTTGTCGATAATACACCCTCAAGTTTTTACCGGAGTTTAAGAATTTGAGCCGTCACGGCTAAGCTTTCTTCGTACAATAAATCCCGACCCCAACGCTGTAATTGTTGAGCCATCAAAGACTCAGCTTTCTGGTCTGTGGCAGTGGGGACTTCTTCGGTGCGGCAAGATTGAGCGCTGCCCCCTGATTCCATCCGCATACAGCCAGTGGTTTGAGAACATAAAATGGTGCAACAATTGGCATCTGGATTACTCGAAGTTAAGCGCAAACCGACTAAATCACCGGGAACTTCCCCCATATCGGCTGTTGGAATCGCGGCTAATTCTGCGATAATTTCTTTATCATTCGGTCCTGTAAACTTAACGTATTTCAAGTCGTAATCCCCCCCTTCTTCGGTAAAAGAAACTGGATTCCATTGCAAACGACTGGCTAGCCAACCTAAATACATCAAAGCTTGGGCAGCATTACCTTTTTCATAATCAATGGCAACATTATCCACTTCCGTAATCGCTTGACGACGTTCGGGGGGGTCATAAGCTGCGGCTGCTAATTCTTGCCAAGGGGAAAGCCGATGCCAATTGAGGTCAGCAATGTAAGTTTCTTCATCAATTAAATCCTGCATTTTCAGCAATTCTGACTCTGGGTCACTGAAATAGCAAGAATCAACAATTAAGCAATTACTCACCTGAGAAAGCTGCTTGAACAGTTCTTGTTCAGGATTAGGGGTGGCTTTCCACCAGACAAACTTCGGTAAGTCGGGAATCATCAAAGAACTGACAACATCACCCACCCGTTCTAAGGCTTCTTTTGTTCCTTTTAGGGTAATATATTCAGCACAGATTAAGCTTTCTTCACTCTTTCTTTGAATCGGACAGTAAGCAGAAACCTGGGCCGTTACGCCTGTATCTTCTCCAAGTGTCGGAGATAAGGTGATGACTCGACAAGGATTTTGAGCGGCAATCACTTCACTCATAGTAAACCCGCGAGTATCGATATTGTCAATATCTTTGCGTTCGGCGGGTAGTTTAGCAAATTCCTCTCGTAATACCCTCAGGGTTTCAGAGTCTACCCGTCCTGTGATGGGTAAACCATAAGCTTTTTGGGCATCTCGAATAGCATCACGGGTATCGATTCCAATCACACCATCAATAGGTTCTTTGTAGAATGATAACCCCGCTAACAATTGCTGAAATTCTTCCGGTTCATAGACCACCATACTAAAAGTTGCCGCCCGTGTCGCCACAGTAGCCGCTTTTCCGTTCCCTGTTTTCTGACTTAGCCAAATCTCATTTAACTCGGCTTCTATTTCACTGAGGGAAATATCCTTTGGTTTTTGTAATGCAACAAGTGGAGTATTCATGGTTGGTTATTTGTCATTCGTTATGAGTTATTAGTTATTTTGTCAGAGCACTCAATAAAGCCCAGTTCGTGAATGATTCACTGATTTGTTAGATAGAGACGTTACGTGTAACGTCTTTACAGAGATTTTCAATTGAGAATCTACTATGGCTAGTGCTGGGCGAGAAACGACGAACAATTGATAACCGATTTATAATCGTCGCCAACGACGGCCATCACGGTTAATTAGAAGTTCTGCTTCGACAGGTTCCCAAGTTCCTGCTTCATACAGGGGAATACTATCAGCCGGGGCTGGGGCATCCCAAACTTCTAACAGAGGGGTAATTACCCGCCAAGAGGCTTCTACTTCGTCGTCTCGGGTAAAGAGGGTTTGGTCTCCTAACATACAGTCAATCAGCAGACGGGCATAAGCATCTGTATTCGGTTTACCAAATGCGGTATCGTAGCGGAAATCCATATCTACAGAACGGCTGCGTAGGGAACTTCCTGGCATTTTTACCTCAAACCGCATGGAAATCCCCTCATTGGGCTGAATTCGCATCGCTAGGACGTTGGGGTTGGCTTGTTTACTGGCTGACTGAAACATTAAGTGAGGCACATCTTTGAATTGAATGGCAATTTCACTTACTTTTTTGGGCATCCGTTTCCCGGTTCGTAGATAAAACGGTACTCCTTTCCACCGCCAATTATCCACATATAATTTTAGCGCAGCGTAAGTGGGGGTAGTGGACTCTGGACTTGCCCCTTCTTCGTCTCGATACCCCGGTACTTGTTGACCTTTCATCCAACCGGGGGTATATTGACCCCGAACCGCAGACAGTTCTAGGTTGTTAGTATCGGCCAAACGCGCCGCTTGAACGGCTTTAACTTTTTCGTTACGAATACTATCGGCATCGAGGGAGTTGGGGGGTTCCATTGCCGTTAGAGAGAACAGTTGCATCAGATGATTTTGCACCATATCTCGCAACGCCCCAGAGGTTTCATAATAACCCGCGCGTCCTTCTAAACCAACAGTTTCGGCGACTGTAATTTGCACATGGTCAACAAATTGGCGGTTCCAAAGGGGTTCAAAAATAGCATTAGCAAAGCGAAAGACCATTAAGTTTTGCACGGTTTCTTTACCGAGATAATGGTCAATCCGATACACTTGATCTTCAGAACAGACTTCTCGAACCACTCGGTTTAACATCTGAGCGGTTCCTAAGTCCCGACCAAAGGGTTTTTCAATTACCAACCGTTGCTTTTTCGGGTCGGGTAACATTCCTGCCCCCCCTAACTGTTGGATGGCTTCGGCAAAGAAACGCGGCGCAACAGATAGGTAAAATACTCGGTTTCCCCGAGTACCGCGTTTTTCATCGAGTTCTTGAAGAAACGCTTTGAGTTTTTGATAGCTTTCTGGATGATCGATATTTCCTGAACAATAAAATAACCCTTGAGCAAAGTCTTGCCAAGTCTCTTCTGATTGCAAACCGCCGCCAAACTCCTCCACACCAATCTTCATTTGTTCCCGGAAGTAGTCATGACTCCAGTCTCGCCGCGCTACTCCCACAATGGTTAATTCGGGTGGCAGTTTCCGTTCTAGCCGCATTTGATACAATGCCGGAACCAGTTTGCGTTGAGTTAAGTCTCCAGATGCACCAAAAATGACTAAGATTTGTGGTTCAGGCACCCGGTCTTGTTGTAAGCCGACTCGTAAGGGATTATCTAAGAGTGCAACCATAAATTATCCTTTGTGATTAATGAAAGAACGCCTATTCTTTGATGCAATGATTGGGATTATAGAGCGTTTACAATTATTAAGAACGTAAAACGTATACAATTATTGAGATTATAGGGCGCATTAAATACGCCCCTGCGGTATGATTAACTGACGGGTGAAAGCTTTTGAACTTTTTCTTCTAAAGAATTCATTAAGCTCGTAAAAGGCTTGACAAACTTATCAATTCCTTCTGTTAAGAGTTCATCCATGACTTGATCGAGATTAACCTCAATTTCAGGATCGTTTAAACTATCAATCAGTTGATAAGCTTCCTCAACATTCGTCTCGACTCGATTATCAACATCACAGTGATCCGCGCAAGCATCAATTGTCGAAGGGGGGAGAGTATTAACGGTGTTTGGCCCGATTAATTCATCGACGTACATCACATCACTGTATTCTGGGTTTTTTGTACTGGTACTTGCCCAGAGTAAGCGTTGAACGTTTGCTCCTTTAGCGGATAATGCTTTCCAGCGATCGCTTTGAATAATTTTCTTATATTCTTGATAGGCAATTTTAGCATTAGCAATGGCTACTTTTCCTTTGACCGCTTCTAGTTTTGCCTGACGATTCATATCCGTGACACCATCTAACTTAGCATCAATCATGTCATCAACTTTGCTGTCAATTCGGCTTAAGAAGAAACTCGCAACTGATCCAATCTTGCTAATATCTTTTCCATCTTTAACTCGTGCTTCTAGTCCTTTGATGTATGCCCAGAATGTATCAATGTAACTTTGAATTGAAAATAGCAACGTCACATTAACATTTATTCCGGCTGCAATTACTTTTTCTACCGCAGGCAAACCTTCAGTCGTACCGGGAATTTTAATCATCACATTTTCCCGACCAATCGCTTCATAATAACGCAGCGCTTCTTGAATGGTTTGTTCCGTATCGTTAGCAATATTGGGGGGAACTTCAATACTGACATATCCATCTAAACCCTCAGTTTGTTCATAAATCGGTTTCAGGATATCACAAGCATTGCGAATATCATCAAATACCAAAGATTCGTAAATCTCCATTACCGATTTACCCGCTTCAATTCCTGCTTGAATATCATCATCATAAATCGCATTTCCCTTAATTGCCTTCTCAAAAATAGCCGGATTTGAAGTAATTCCCCGAATCCCTTTTTCAACGGTCATATTTTTTAGATCCCCAGATTCGATTAAATCTCGGCTGAGGTTATCCATCCAGATACTTTGACCAAAGTCTTTAATTTCTAATAAATGATTTGTTGTCATGCTAATACTCCTTAATGTATCAATAAACGGTTAGTTATTTGTTATTCGTCCACTCATGACCCAAAACAAATGACTCACTTATGCTTGCTGTTGACGACGCATTCCTTCGTGAATAAAAGATTCAACTAAAGCCACATCTTCAGTACTCCCAATAATTAAAGGGGTGCGTTGATGTAGTTTTTCCGGAATAACATCGAGAATTTCCTCCGTGCCAGTCGTTGCCCGTCCTCCCGCTTGTTCAATCAAATAGGCCATGGGGGCAGACTCATATAACAGTCTTAATTTACCTTCTGGGTTTTTCACAGTTCCCGGATACAGAAAGACCCCACCTTGATATAAAATCCGGTGTAAATCCCCCACTAACGCGCCACTATAGCGGGCGGTATATCCTTCATGACGATGAACATAACGGATATAATCTCGAATCGATTCATCCCATTGCCAAAAGTTCCCTTCATTGACGCTGTAAACGGGTCCATGTTTAGGGATAGTGATATTCTCATCCGATAGAATAAATTCACCTAAACTGGGATCGAGGGTGAAGGAATGAACCCCTGTACCGATGGAATACACTAACATTGTGCTAGGGCCATACAGTACATAACCCGCTGCTAGTTGTTTGCGTCCACTATGCGTTAATAAATCACTCGCTGTGCCATCTTCATCGTTGCCTTCTTGTTGATGAATAGAGAAAATTGAACCCACATTCAGGTTAGTATCTAAGTTAGAAGAACCATCTACCGGGTCATACAGCAGGGTATATCGCCCTAGAGGACAATTTTCCGGAATATAATAGGGTTTCTCCATCTCCTCAGAAGCAAGGCGACAAACTAAGCCACTTTGTTTGAAGACAGAAATAAATACCGAATTGGCATAAATATCCATCTTCTTAACTTCTTCTCCTTGGACATTTACATTCCCCGTAAACCCCAAAGCATCATCCACTAACCCTGCCCGACTCAAACGACGGGCTATCAGTTTTCCCGCTAAGCCAATACGGTTCATCAGGGAACTCAGGTCCTGAGCATCTGGAGAAAAGCTATGGAGTTGCTCTAGCACATGGCGTGATAACGTCGTGCAATCTCGATCAAGATAAACCCCTTGATCTAAAGGATCTGGAGTCGTTTGCCCAAGCTGTGTCTGTACCATAGCGTTGTCGCCTCCTTGTTAATGGGCGCGTTGATTCCAAAAAAAGTCAATCTTTGATTTTTTTAGGATGAATGAAAAATTTTAGCGTTGCCCTCTATCTTAAGGAAGCTTTCCGGGAAATCCGGCAAAATTTTAGCTAAGCTTTATAACTGGCTGAATGGGACAAACCATCATTGGATTTTATGTAATGCTTTGTTAACAGAGCCGGAGCGAGCCGGAGGCGATCGCACCCGCGATCAATTCTTTTGTAATGTATCGGTGATTTCATTCTTGATTTTTTCTATACTTTCTTTAATCATTACAGGCTTCTGGGTAAAAGGAGTTAGAGTCGTTTCAAGATGCCGAGAAACCCAGTCTAAAAAAATTCTTTTATCAGCCCATTCGTTCTATAGATTTCCGATCTGATTTAATCAATTAAATCTTATAGTTTAGACCAGAAATATTGAATTGGAAGAGGGATATCTCTTAAATTAGACACACTACACCTATTATCAGCCAATTTTGTCAACAAAAAACCAGCTTAGGTAGCCCATGAATATCGCTAATATTTTCACATATAAAACCCGGTAAATAACGCAACTTATCTAATAACTTAACTTCCAACTCTTTGGCGATTGTGACCAATTGCAGAAGTACATAACCCATCAAATAGGTATAAATATGAATAGCAATTCTATTGGTATTTTTAGTGATTAAATGGTCGAGTTTCAGATGCATCTTTAA
>CAYNXM010000365.1:0-7365 GCA_964401105.1 uncultured Lyngbya sp.
TTGAAGAAGTTGAGTTTAGAAACCTTAGAAACCCGTCCTTCTGCATCGGTACGTTCTTGAACTAAGGCTGCTACCGCGCTACGAATAGCTTCTGTCATTTGTTGCAATAGTTCAACATCAGCTAAAATGCCTAAGTCATTATTGCGGTAAATTTCCTCAATATCCCGGTTAAGGCTATTGGCAATAATACGAGGCAAACTAATAATTTCTTCTTCTTCGCGATCTAAATTCGCAATATTAACTAATGTGGCGATCGCTTCTTCTGCGGTAGGAGGTTTACCAATAACGTGTAAGCCACAAGGTAATAAGCGTGACTCAATTTCCATCAACCGCCGATAAACTTGCCCGACAATATTATCTCGTTCTTCCCCAGATAATTCCGCCGCATCACATTCGGGTAAGGTGACATCTTGATCTAAATTCACCATCCGAGACTTTTCGATAATGGTATTAACAATTTGTACGCCACGACCACTATCTTTTAAGGTTTGATAAGAACCGATCAATTCATTCAGTTCTTGCAAGCCTTTATAAAGTCCGGCGTTTTCAGCCGCTGGCGTTAAATAGGAAATGGTTTCAGCATAACTCCGACGTTTGGCAATAGTGGCTTCACTGGGGTTATTGGCAGCGTAATAATAAATATTCGGGGTACTGCCAATTAAATTATCTGGATAACAGTCTCCCGACATTCCCATCTGTTTTCCGGGCATAAATTCCAGAGATCCATGAGTCCCGAAATGTAAAACTGCGTCGGCTTGCCAAATTTGTTCTAAATAAGTGTAATAGGCAGCAAACCCATGATGAGGACTAGCCGAACGTGAAAATAGTAACCGCATCGGATCTCCTTCATAACCAAATGTCGGTTGTACGCCGATAAATAGGTTCCCAAAGGCTTTACCAAATACGAGTAAATTCTCGCCATCGGTATTTAAATGTCCTGGAGGCGGCCCCCAATTTTCATGTAACCGTTCTGAATAGGGCGTTAACCGTTCGTATTGTTCAACCGACATCCGGTGGGCGATATTTAATTCTGGGCTTTGATATTGGGCAGTGGCATCATGGATGACTTCCTGCATTAGCTTTTCGGCGGAGTCAGGTAAGTCTTGGATATCGTAGCCATTATTTCTTAAGGCTTTGGTGACTTCATAAATAGAACCAAATACATCTAAATATGCGGCAGTTCCCACATTCCCTTTATCAGGGGGGAAACTAAAAATAGTGATGGCAATTTTTTTATCGAGTTTGGGCTTTTTGCGGAGGTTTGCCCATTTCATTGCCCGTCCGGCGATCGCTTCTATTCGATCTTGCAAAGCAATGGCTTTTCCGGTTGCCCCATCTCGTCCAGAGACAATGATCGGTTCAATGGCCCCATCGAGTTCAGGAATTGCAATTTGTAAAGCCACTTGGATCGGATGTAAGCCTAAGTCACTGCCTTCCCATTCTTCGGTGGTTTGGAAGACTAACGGCAACGCTACCATGTAGGGGCGGTTTAACCGTTTTAAGGAGTCGATCGCTTTCGGGTGATCTTGACGCGCTGGGCCACCCACCAGGGCAAAACCTGTGAGAGACACAACAGTATCGACAATAGCTTGCGGTTCAATACCTTTAGGCGGTTTATTCCAAAAATACTCATCAACAGGTTTAGAGAAGTCTAAGCCACCCGCAAATACCGGAATAACTCTTGCCCCCATGGCTTCCAATTCCTGTACCATAGCCACATAATGGGCATCGTCTCCTGTAACCAAGTGAGTCCGTTGTAAAACGATACCCACGCAAGGGGCTAGGGGATCTTTTTGATCGTCGGGGATATCATCGCGGCTATCGTACCATTGCAGATATTCGCTGACATCCTCAAACATCTGGGGCGCGAGGGGATGCCAAACTCCCATATCGGGATAAACCACCGGATCGGCATAATTTAACTCAGAGTCGGCAAAGACATAGCGATCGGCTAACATTAGCAGGAAGTTCTCTAAGTTCTCCGAAGACCCCCCTAACCAATATTGAAACGACAACATAAAGTTACGGGCATCCTGTGCCTTTTCCATGGGCATATATTTCAGGACTTTTGGCAAGGTTCTTAACAGTTTCAACATCCCATCTTGGAACGAAGCGCCTGATTTTTCCTTGCGTTTTTTCATGAATTGGGCGATCGCACTTTTGCTTTGTCCCAATTGCGCCATGGAGAAACTCCCCATTTTATTTAGGCGCATCACCTCCGGCATCGAGGGGAAAACCACAGCTACATCCAGGTTATCCCGATAAGGTGTGACGGCTTCGACAACTTTGGCGGCTAAATCTTCTATAAAAATTAAGGACGCAATAAATACATTCGCTTCGGCAATATCTTTTTTTAAGTCTTCGTAGTTTTCCGGGTTGCGGAGTTCTTCAATTAAATAGCCACTAATTTCAATCGCTAAATTCGGGTTATTTTTGTTAATAGAGCGTACTGCCCCGGATAACGCGCTTTGATATTGAGCCTCTAGGACAACATAAACAATTTTGAGAAGCGATCGCCCGTTGAGGTTTTCGGGTTTAATGTGTCTAACAGTGGGCTTAACGTAAGTAAACATATTGGTGTTCTTCGTTTCCTAATAGGTCAAATCTTAGAAATTTCAGGATCGGCCATTGCGCGCGAGCTGAGTTGAAAAGCCCAAACTAGGTGATATCAGGCAATGGAACGTTTTGATACAAGTGACTGAATTGGCCCTAGAAAGTTGATTAATTGGGTTTTCTCAGGCTCCTCTTCACCACTTGTTAGGATGACATCACCATCAGTATTTTTAACAGAAAACGGTGATTGATGATGCTATAACAACGGATTTGACATAATTCGACAAGAAACCCCCCCAGATCTTTAACATTTATTTACAATTTTAGAAGCTCCACTCTTACTTATTTTTAATAAAGATTCACTTTACTTTTTAGATATATTATGGTATAGAGTTTAACATAATCCTGATTCATGGATTCCCTGTTACTAATGTTAATATTGGATTGTTTTTCGCAGTTAGCAAATAACGGTGAAGAATAAACGCTTAACCCTTTATCATTCAGGCTTATGACTGCTGCGTTCTCATCTAATCCCAATCCTAAGCGGCGGCCCTCTCAGAAAACCCCAGGTTCGCCTACCCCGAATAATGTCATCTCTTTTGCTCAAGCCAAACAACGCAAGAAAGCAACGACTCAACCCACTTCAACTTCTACCGATCGTCAAGCAGACACGGTTGTTAAGATTGTTCCTGAGCCACTGGTTAAACCTTGGTGGTTAAAATCGGTCTCTGCGGTTCAAACCCTTTGTTCTGTCACGACCGCTGTCTTCGTCAGTAGCAGTTTAGCCTTTTATGGTGTAACGGTTTATAATGATTCAATTTGGAGCCAGGAATATCAAACATTAGAACGTCTCCGTCGCCAAGATCATCAATTTCGAGCCGCTAACGAAGTACTAAAGAATCAAATTGCTAAAGATGCGGAGAACCCTAAAGCAGGGCCAACACAGCAAAAACCCATGGATACGATGATTTTTATCGAACCGGCTCCCCTGCGTCCAGAAGTGCCATCAGAACCCGCTCCCTACTTAGATTTAGGCGAACGTTCGGGTTCAGCTCATCAGCGACCGATTGGATACTAAGGGGTGATTTGTTTGGGTTAATGGTTTGTCAAGCTGCCATTGTCTGCTGAATTTCCGGATAGACACTCTAGCCGTTTGATGTAATGGATGAACTATGATAAGATTCACGTTAAATTGATAGGGGAATATGGCATCTTCAGACTTTCCACCCCGTTTTCGTTTCAAACCTAAGCCGATTCAAGCTTCTACTGTCATCCCCATCAACAGTAGAAGTTCCGTTCGCTCTTCCTCTTCTTCTTCCTCTTCTTCTTCCTCTTCTTCCTCTTCCACTCAAAAGCCGGAAAAGACTCAACCCAAATCATTCACAACTGCATCCTCTACACCGAAAAAAATCCGCTTAAAAAGAAAAACTAGGCGTTGCCATCCCAACCGTCTGCAATTGGTGTGGCTGGCTTTATTAATGGGAATGACAGGACTTGCTGCTAATTTATTTCGCTTACAAGTGACCCAGGGAAAATTACTCAAACAGCAAGCTCAATATCAGCAATCTATCAGTTCTTTACCGTTTGTTCCGCGCCGGCCCGTGACGGATGCCAATGGTAATATTTTAGCCATCGATCAGGTGGTTTATACCTTATATGCTCACCCTCAATTGTTTAAGTTCTCCGCCTCAAATATCGCAGAACAACTCGCGCCCGTTTTATTACGAGAAGATTTAACAAAACCTACCTCCATTGAACTGTTAGAACAATTTAATCAAGCTGAAAGTGGGATTAAAATTGCTGAATTTTTAACCGAAGAAGTGACGAATCGGATTAAAGCATTGCGGATTGATGGCTTAGAATTTACTCAGCATCGACGGCGTTTATATCCTCAAGAAGAAATTGGAGCAGACATTATTGGATATGTCAATGGAGAAGGCAAAGGACAAGCAGGGGTTGAATTTAGTCAGCAAGAACTGTTAGAACGGAGTATGTCTACTTTACAGCTTAAACGAGCTGTTGATGGCACTTGGGTTCCGGATCAATTGGCAACCGGATTTGTTCAATTAGATGATTTAGAATTACGGCTCACTATTGATACTCGTCTACAACGAATTGTTCGTTCTATCCTCAATAAACATGTTAAACGTCATGGGGCAAAACGGGGAACTGTGATCGTTTTAGACTCCAAAGATGGCTCATTATTAGCATTAGTTAATTCCCCTTCTTATAATCCGAATGAATATTATAAGTTTGATATTGAACGTTTTAAAAATTGGGCATTATCAGATTTATTTGAACCCGGTTCTACCTTCAAACCCATTAATATTGCTTTAGCTTTAGAAGCGGGTGTGATTGAGCCAGACAGTTATATTTACGACGAAGGTCGAATTTATATGGGGAAATGGACATTACAAAATGCAGATTATTATTCTGCTGGCGCTTATGGCACAATTAGCATGACAGATGTAATTAAATACTCCAGCAATGTTTCAATGATTCGGATTATGCAAATGCTAGATCCAGAGGTTTATTATGAAGGATTAAAACGCTTGGGTTTAGATGACATGATGGAGGTTGATCTACCTTTTGAAGGGCAGAGTAACCTAAAAAGTAGACGACAATTTATTTATGTTCCCGTAGAAGCAGCAACCACTGCATTTGGTCAAGGATTTTCGATTACACCCTTAAAGTTAGCTCAATTACATTCAATTTTAGCCAATGGCGGAAAGTTAGTGACTCCTCATGTTGTTCAAGGATTATATAATAGCAACGGACAAAATTATTGGGCACCGCCCTTACCCGAACCCCGTCAAGTATTTTCCGAAGAAACCACACAAGCAGTCTTAGAAATGATGGAATCTGTTGTGGATGATGGCACAGGCACCCGCGCACAAATTCCCGGTTATCGAATTGCTGGAAAAACCGGAACTGCCCAAAAAGCAGATGAAAGAGGCGGTTATTCCGACTATGCTAAAATCACCAGCTTTGTCGGTATTTTATCGGTTAATAAACCCCGATATGTAGTACTGGCTGCTGTTGATGAACCTCGTACCCACAACCCATCTGGTGGAACCATTGCAGCGCCCATTGTTAAAGAAGTAATGGAAGAACTGATTAGTGTGAAGAAAATTCCTCCTTCTCCAGAATGGTTAGAACAACAAAATCGTGAAAATGAAGAATATTAACTTAATATTTATACTTAAGTTTGATTAATAATTTTACATAGAGAGTGATGAATTAGAGAGGAATCTTTGTTACAATGCAGGATGACTTTTTAAAATTATAGGGAGCATTTAATATGATAGTACACCTCGTTCTATTTAAGTGGAAAGAGGAAGCGACATCAGAATCAATTCTCGCGACCATTGAAGCGCTTAAACGGTTGAAAAGCAAAATTCCTAATATTATAGACTTATCCTGTGGCAAAAATTTTACTAATCGCGCCCAAGGCTTTCAACATGGGTTAATGGTCAAGTTTCGCGACCGCAATGATTTAGAATCCTACCAAAATCATCCGGCACATCAAGAAGTGGTTCAAAACTTAATTAAACCGATTTTAGCCGATATTATTGCGTTAGATTATGAGGCGCAATGATAAAATTGATTGATGCCTTTAATCGTTTGAGGTGAGTTTCCAGCAGCTTGCCAGACTCATGTTGAGATAAATTCATCCAAGTTTACGGATATAGAGCTTGGAATTGATTGAGAGACAGCCAATTTCGAGACGATGATATCAGTAAATTGAGTCGCTTTTTTGATCTCTCAAACCCGGTTTCAAGTCCACGATAATAGTTAACTGACAACTGAGCTATCAGCCTTCAACTGAATCTGTGAGGGTATGATATCACTCAACTCTTCACAACTTCTCCTAGCTGAATGCTGATAGCAAATGATGGGTCTACTTAAATCCAACTGCGGCTTGCCAAACAAACGCCAACAGTAAGAAGAAAATAGGAATCACAGGCAACACGTCAACAACCGGACTAAAGATAGAGTAAGCTTCCGGCAGCTTTGCCAACAACAGTGCGGCTTCCATGTATTAATCAACCTCTCTTATAGAAATTTTCAGAATTTTAAAATATTTTAACATGAGCCATTGCACAGTTCGACAAATCTTATCCGAATTGCTTCAACTTGAGTCCCTCACTTTTCCTCTTTACTTTCACAGAGGTATGACACTGTGCTAAGGAGCAGGGGACAGTCGCATTACGCAGATTTGCCCTATTTCAGCTCTTTTTCTCACCATTACCCCCTCGCACAACGCGACAGGATTAGGACATGAGTTTGAGATCAAGAGAGCTATTTTAAGAATTTTGACCTAAGATTCAAATAAGTTGGCTAAAAACTCTCTTCATTCACTCTGTAAAACTTCACTGAGAATTACTGAGTTCAAATTAGTGTCACTCGAATAAGGGACTTGTAATCATCTTGTTCTAATTGCTAAATTTAAATTAATTCTAAGGTTAATCGTTTTTCTGTTTGGCAAAACTCTAGAACGATTAAAGTACAACCCAAGAATGAATGACTCATTATGATTCAGCTAAAGAGTCAGTAGAAGATGAATTAGAAAACAGTCCGAGTAATGGTGCAAGAATAGCTCCGAAAACAAAACCGCCTGCGTGCGCCCAATAAGCCACACCCCCACTATCCATACCAATCGCTGTTTTGACTTCTAACATCGAAATGCCGCTGAATGCTTGTTGAACAAACCAAAATCCGAGAAAGAAAACCGCAGGAATTCTAATCGTATAGAAAAAGATACCGAGAGGAATTAAGGTTAAAACTCTGACTTTCGGAAACTTTAAAATA
>CAYNXM010000366.1:0-7081 GCA_964401105.1 uncultured Lyngbya sp.
CTGAAAGCTGAGGCCATCTCTCAAGCCCAAGAAGAAGAACGTCTTAGACCCCTACGAGAGCGCTCCTCAGCCTGTCAAACTTGGCAACAGGCATGGAAACAGGTTTTACACTATTGTCAGTCCTTAGAAGCCTTAGAAACCCTTAAACCCGAACTCCAGTTACAAACTCAGAGTTTTGCCGATTTACCAGGATCTGAAAATGCGATGCAACTCTGGCATGAGCGCAAACGGGAATTGATAGAAGCCCGTGCTTGATAGCTGTGATAGTAATTTAGCACTACCTGCCCTCTCTGTTGCCTGGATGAGATATTGAATGGCTTCGTTTTGCGTAAGAGGTTGCTGCAATTAAAGCTGCTGTACCTGTCAATACTCCTGCCATAATCACTCCTACGTCATACTCAATAGATATTTGAATATTATCTTTATTCACCTGAGTCTTAAATACAAACCAAGAGCCTCCTATAAAAACTAAAGCCATCAAAATGTAAGCAGTATACTTTTCTGGCCAGAAACGTCCTTTCTTATAAAGACTCAATTGATCTTGCAATTCAAGAGATTTTAGCCTATTTTCTAAAAAATTAACTTCTTTTTTAAGTTGGTCAATATCAGTGAACTGACTATTTGACAAGTTCCAGCCTTCCAGACTCACATTTTCAATTTTTCCATCTCTAAAGAAGATATGACGTGAATCTAGTAAATCTTTATAATATATCTGACCTCTACCATCTTTATTTACGAATAAAAAGTCTTCTCTATCGAAGTCACCTCTGTGTCTCATAAAGTGTTCTCTCTGGTAGTAATCTTTAGATCTCCTTCTGTTTTTGTAAATCAATTGGAATGAGTCAAAAGAATTAAAATTTTCTTCAGAGTTTGATTGTTTTATTACATGGTTATCATTTCTACTTTCTTCCATATTTCACTTCCAAAAAATAGATTTAAATAAATTTACTAATCTTAAGCTTATTTGACTTTCCTGCACAATAAATCTATGGATAATGAAAACAAGTAAATTAAGTATAGTTTCCAATTCTATAGACAACCAGTCGCTTATTTGAGTGTCACTCATTTGTGCGATACATGTACTTTGACAAAAAGCTGGAGTTTCAACTCATCTCTTCCAAGAACTTGTGCTATAGTTTTGTTCTGGTATTATATTGAGTTATAATAATAAGTTACTCAGTTCTAGGGAATCGTATTTTGATACGACTAAAGACGATGTCTAACACTGATTTTACCGATCAACTCCAGTGGCAACCTGAAGCGCAAGTGAAACTCAAGAATATCCCTTATTTTGTTCGTGCTCAAGCGCGTCAGCGGATTGAACAGTTAGCGCGGGAAGCAGAACTTGAGATTGTAACAGTTGAGGTTGTTGAGCAGGCGCGACAGGAGTTTGGTCAATGACCCACTTCAATCATTGCGGTTAATGATAAAAATATTTCTCAGAAGTGACACCTTTTCGAGCGCCTCTTCAGTAAAAGTTATGAAAAAAAATGGTAGAGCGATCGCAAAAATCACAGGAGCAATTTGTCCCCCAGGTTCCCTTCATGACCGTATTGTTCAAGATTGGACAGCGATCAATTAATCATAATCTCCAGTGTCGGCGATCGCCACTACTGTTGATTGTTATCCATCCATTGCTGAAACTGAAGATTTGATTGTAGATCAACTCCAATACCAAATTGTTTTGATCAAAATGTCTCCGGACGCTGTAAACTAGAGTTTTGCAGCTTAATTGATATTGTGCGGTTATTAAATTGAACAGTGAGAAAAAATATTATTGCAGGAAACTGGAAGATGTACAAAACTCAAGCAGAAGCGGCAGAGTTTCTGTTAGGGTTTACAACAAAGTTAGATGAAACTCCTGAAGAACGGGAGATTATTCTGTGTGTCCCCTTCACCGATTTATGGAGTCTGTCGAAAAGTTTACACGGCAGTCGGGTTAAGTTAGGAGCACAGAATATTCATTGGGAAGATGCCGGGGCATATACGGGAGAAATCGCCGGGGCAATGTTAACAGAAATAGGCGTTCGTTATGTGATTGTCGGCCACAGCGAACGGCGAGAATATTTTGGTGAAACCGATAAAACTGTTAATTTGCGTGCTAAAGCGGCTCAACGCCATGGTTTAACCCCGATTTTATGTGTGGGAGAATCTCAACAACAGCGAGATGCTGGGGAAACCGAAAATCATATTTTTGCTCAACTCCAACAAGATTTAGAAGGGATCGATCAAAATAATTTGGTGATTGCCTACGAACCGATTTGGGCAATTGGTACCGGAGAAACTTGTGAAGCAGCAGAAGCAAATCGGGTGATTGGTTTAATTCGTAGTAAGTTAACTAACCCGGATGTTTCGATTCAATATGGAGGGTCTGTCAAACCCAATAATGTTGATGAAATTATGGCTCAACCTGAAATTAATGGGGCATTAGTCGGGGGGGCTAGTTTAGAACCCGAGAGTTTTGCTCGTTTGGTTAATTATCGCTCTTAGCCGAGAGAATCGGGAATCAGTGCGAATATGGCGTTGATATCCCGATTCTAAGCTGCATTTATGATACAACCCTTAATTCTGCGAAATCGAGTATTTGACTGGGGCAGTCGAACCTACCTGATGGGGGTACTCAATGTCACACCCGACAGTTTTAGTGATGGGGGAGAATTCCTCGGTTTAGAAGCAGCGATTGCTCAAGCTCAACGAATGGTGGGAGCTGGGGTAGACATAATTGATATTGGCGGACAATCAACGCGACCTGGAGCAGATGCAGTCACCCTTGAAGAAGAAATTCATCGGGTTGTGCCGCTGATTAAACAGTTACGTCAACAGTCTCAACAGTTAGCTCAGATTCCGATTTCTATTGATACAACTCGCACGAAAGTGGCAGAAGCTGCCATTAAAGCTGGGGCTGACTTGATTAATGATATCTCTGGAGCCACATTTGATCCCACCATGTTATCTATTGTGGCTCAGCTTCGGGTTCCAATCATACTCATGCATATTCGAGGAACCCCAAAAACAATGCAAACGTTGACGGATTATCAAGATCTAATAGCAGAAATTACTCAATTCCTGACTCACCGAGCAGCAGCTAGCCAACAGGCTGGAATTGAGCCATCTCACATTATTCTTGACCCAGGGATTGGCTTCGCCAAGACCTATCAACAAAATCTTACCATTCTACGGGAATTGCCCCAATTACGAGCCTTAGATTACCCCCTTTTAGTCGGAGTTTCTCGTAAAAGCTTTATTGGTCATATCCTCAATCAACCGAACCCAAAAGCGCGGGTTTGGGGAACAGCGGCGGCTTGTACAGCCGCCATTGCTAACGGTGCAGACATTCTTCGGGTTCATGATGTGGAAGAAATGTATGATGTTTGTCGCGTTGCCGATGCTATTTATCGTTGAAACCGAGAACGATTTCGCGCTGCTAGCAACCCAGCCACTAAACCCAGTCCCAGTAATGCTGTCGGTTCAGGCACAGTTTCAGGATCATCATCTGTGGCTAAGGCTAAACCAATCACTTTCAGGTCAGGGCCGTTATATTCTTCCCCTGGACTCATCAGACGAACCCCTGCAATTCCCACTTCAGCAATACCAAAGTCTGCCAAGCTTAAACCTAGGGAAGTGACGGGCTGATCCTCAAGAATCTCTGAAGTATTCAAGCTATAGCCGGACGATGAGAACGAGGAGGAATCTACTGTTAACAAATCACCTATCAGATTGCCTTCAGCATCAATTGCCTGAACATCAACAAGACTATTGCCACCCCGTTCCCAGAGTAAAACCCGATCAGCAGGTCCTTCAAAAAACAAATCGATCGCAAACTCACCCTTTTCTTCAACATCAATAATGCTGCTGAGATAAGGATTACCCAATGCTTCAACGACTTGCTCGTTGGTAATATTCTGTTGCTTCAGCCCGACTGTTGCCAAATCGCCCTTGTCTGCGCTCGCACCACCAGTTTGTGTTCCGCCCGTAAACACCTCGTTACTGACAATATTGGCTTGGTTAACAAAGACAAAATCTGAGAATGTTTCTCCATCAAACTCGACAGACTTAAGCAGAATATCTCCTTTCGGTTCATTTGCTCCGCTCAGAGCGGCTTCGTAGTTGGTGGTGAATGAAAAGGCTTGAGCAGCGGTTGAGAAGATCCCAGTACAAGCCAGAGCACCTAAAATACTCTTGATACATAATTGATGCATAGTAACGTTTTTAACTCCCCTGTAGTTTAAACTTAGTTTTAAGTCGGCGGTTTTAAGGATTTATGACTAGACTTCAGTAAACCGAGTAATATACACTCGGTTTCATCATTCATCATAAGAGATTATACTGAGTTAGTCCAGAAAAAAGTTTTATATGCATATTCTTTCTTTCTTGTCAAATCCGCCTTGTTTTCTGTAAAGGCTTGTAACGAAAACTCGTGCATCGAGACTGCCTCTAATCCGACTTGTCAAGCCCCTTAACTGACGAAAAACTTTGATTTGAGGAGTATAAAAAAGCAATAGAATAGAACAATGCCTTAGATTATTAAAATTTTACTCGCACCGCAAACCCTTGTCAATTCGTTAAATGTAAAGAAAATTTTCTAAAAAATTAAGTTTTATGACTTGAGTAAATTTAAAATTTCTGATTATATTCATAAAAATATATTAGTTAAGTCAATAATATAACAGAAATCTCCAAGCTGCGATACTATCAAAATGATCTGCATGATTGCCAAAGAATCTATCACCCATGATCGAAGTTGAAAACTTATGTAAAATTTATGGTTCTACCTCGGCGTTGCAGGATGTATCATTTTCAGTCAAACCGGGGGAAATCTTAGGCTTTTTAGGGCCAAATGGAGCCGGAAAAACCACAACATTACGGATTTTATCAGGCTATTTACCCGCTTCTAGCGGCACTGCAACCGTAGCTGGATATGATGTGCATGAACAATCTATGGCAGTCAGACAACGGATTGGTTATCTGCCAGAAACACCACCATTGTATCCCGATATGACAGTGGAAGGTTTTTTGTATTTTGTCTCACGAATTAAACAAGTTAAAGGGAGCGATCGCAAACGTAGTGTAGAATCAGCGATGGTTCGGTGCGGACTTGAAGATCGGCGCAATCAACATATTCGTAAACTCTCTAAAGGCTATCGGCAACGGGTCGGAATTGCTCAAGCCATTGTTCACGATCCCGATGTGATTGTATTAGATGAACCGACAGTCGGTTTAGATCCGAGGCAAATTATTGAAGTCCGCAACTTGATCAAAAGTTTAGCCGGAGATCATACGATTATTCTTTCAACTCATATTTTGCCAGAAGTGAGTATGACCTGCGATCGCGTTGCCATTATTAATCGTGGTCAAGTGGTAGCAACAGGATTGTTAGATGAGTTGATGGCAGAATTAACCGCAGGTTCTGGGTATGAATTGGAAATAGAAGGAGAACTGAGTCCACAAAAATTGAATAGTTTAGAACAGATTAAAGGAGTACGAACAATACAACCGTTAGAAGGCTTATCTATTGACTCTTCCCGTCATCATTTACAAGTTTTTTGTGAACCGCAAACCGAACCAGGGCCAGAAATAGTATCGGCGTTAGTTTTAGCTGGGTTAAACTTGTATGAAATGCGCCGAACTCGCGCTAGTTTAGAAGAAGTGTTCTTACAACTTACTACTCAACAAGATACTGTTACAACTGAATCTGAAATAGAACCGCAAGAAACAGTTAATTCAATAGAAGAAAATCCAGATAATATTGAAAATACGGAAATATTATCACCCGACTCGGAATTAAAAAAAGAAGAATATGAGGATACTTAAGGAGGGAGAAAGACAGTTTTTAGTCGTGCTCTGGTTATCGCTGAACGTTTGCAATATTAACAAGAATCTTAGCTGCCAAAGTGCGATCGCCCACTGCCTGTGATATGGGTAAAGCTTGATTGTAGTACTTTAGCGCCTTTTGAAATTCTCCTAAGGCATTGTAGACTTGACCAATATTATTGAGAGTTGCCGCTTCCCCACGGCGATTGCCCACCTCCTGTGATATGGGTAAGGCTTGGTTGTAATACTCTAACGCTTTCTGAAATTCTTTTAAATCATAGTAGATATAACCGATATTATTAAGAGTCGCCGCTTCTCCACTGCGATCGCGCAGCGTGTCGTCAGACGTATCGCCCGCTGTCCGTCTTAAAGGTAAAGCCTGGTTGTAATAGTCTAACGCTTTTTGAAATTCTCCTAAGTCAGAGTAGACCTTACCTATATTATTAAGAGTGACTGCTTCCACACGGCGATCGCCTACCTTCTGCAATAAAGGTAAAGCTTGGTTGTAATGCTCTAACGCTTTCTGTTTTTCCCCTAAGGCATCGTACACATAACCAATACCTATTAGAGCCGTCACTTCCCCTGTCTGATTGCCAACTGCTTGCAATAAAGGTAAAGCTTGGTTGTAAGACTCTAACGCAAGTTGATTTTCTCCTAATAAGTTATGAATTCGACCTAGTCCAAATAAAGCTGTAGCTTGGTTAGTTTGATCGCCTATTGGTTCATACAATGTTACAGCTTTCTCTAAATAGGGAATTGCAGCTTGTAAAGATTTTGCTGTTCCTTGTTGAAATAGCTCAAATCCTCGTTTTAAGCTGGCTTGTGCTTCCTGTTCGGGGGACAGTTGAGCAATAATTTGCGGTGGGGTGAGTTGTAGCGGTTGGGCGATCGCTGGGATATTGTAAAGGCAGAGTGCTACGGCAATGATCGATCCGGTTGATTTTGGTGTCCTCATCATCTGGTAAATTTTCCTGAGTTGCTTTTAGTTTATATATATTTCGCTGAGGCGCAACTTATGTAATTTTATTAACATTTAGCCCTCTGCCCCCATAGACCGTAAGGGCTTCTCGCAGAGTACCCCTGCCCCCAAACCCCCTTCGCGCAGCGTGACGTTAGTCGTAAAATTGGGGGCTTTGAAAGATTCTGAGGAACTTTAAGTTCTATTTTTGCCTGTATTTAGAAAATTTTTAATCCGGTTCCCCCCATGCTTTGGGGGGCTAGGGGGGCAATTATCAATGGTTACTGAATGGAGGCGAAGGACTTTAAAATC
>CAYNXM010000367.1:0-32480 GCA_964401105.1 uncultured Lyngbya sp.
CACCTGAACCGTTTGGGCGAGTTATTATTGAGGCAATGCTTTGTCAACGTCCTGTCATTGCCGCAGCAGCAGGGGGTGTGATTGAATTAGTAAAGCATGAACAAACGGGATGGCTTGTACAACCCGGAAACGTTCAACAGCTGACTGAAGCGATTATCAATTGCTGGCAAAATCCTCAGTTAGCGACCCAGGTGGCACAACAAGCAAGACAAGAAGCTGATGAACGATTTCAACTTCAGCAAATTCAGCAACAAATCGATCAATTATTACATCAAATATTGTCATAAGTGAAGGGAATAATATCTCTTTTTTAGATTTTATTGTATCAGTCCTGATAAAAATAGTGGTCGCATCAACTCTGAAGAGAACAATGCAACCCCTTTAATAGATTCGTAAATCAGATGAATTATCTATAATTTAAGCAATGCCAATCTCTAACTCAACCACTCCTGAATTCCAACCTCCTAAAGCAAAGGTTTGGTCATAAATATCGATATCTCCGTTAATAATGGGGACACTTTCATCAACAACTGGGCCTAGCTGGTATCCCGGTGAGAACGGGCCAATATCTACACCGCCGCTGAGTGATAAAGCCTCGAAATCTAAATCAACCCCATAACCTAAAGCAGTGGTATTACGGAAGTTCGCCTCTGGATTAATTACAGCATCAATTTCTAAGCTGTCACCCACCCCATCTGGAACCGTTAAGCTGACATCTTGTCCCACTACAAAATCAATTTGTTCACCATTTTCTAGAATCAGTTGTCCAGTTAAATCATCCAAACTTAAATCGAACCTTTGACTCGCATTTAAACTGGGTGCAAGTTCCACATCCAATAAGTCGTATCCACCATTAACCCCGACATCAAAACCCAACACTGAAAATCCTTTACTAAAGCTTGCTTCAAGAGGCGGAATACCCAACAATGAAGTGGCAATATAATCCAGGTCAAGGGCACCATTAAAGAAATCATCACTACTCTGACCCGATAAAGTATTAGAACCGGTTAAACTGCCTTGAGTCTCAACCACAGGGAAACTAACCTCAGCATCGCCGTAGTTTCCGGAGAAAGTATAACTTAAATCACTCGCTTCAAGGTCAAGTAAATTAACTTGCTGTTGAGCAATATCGACATCGAATAGATTATAATTACTACTTCCTACCCCTACACTGGCTGCTGCTTCTAACTCAAAGATTAAGTCAAGCTCATAAGACCCAGTCGGACTCGTGGTGGAAAACGTGGCATCATCTGCCAGTGTGTATCCAGAACGAATAGTAATCACTTCACCCGGTTGCACATTCTCTGGAATCTCAAACCATATATCCGTGGGGAGAGAAGCATTTACAGAACCCCCGTTTAAATTTAAATCCGATTGCAGACCAATTTGACCGTTAGTTGAACCCGATACCCCTAAAGAAGGAATGGAAACCCCAGGAGTGGTTACAGCCGGTGTACAACCGACAAATGGAATACAAATTTCAGGGACAATTGTGACTTCCGGGATAATTTCTGTCTCACCCAGAATTTGTGATGAACCACTCTGATTCCAGTCCCATCCGAGGAAGCGTTCGTCACCAAAAGTCGTAGCATTTCCACTTCCCCATAGATTTTGACCAATGGTTTCAAAATTGAGGTCAGCGTTGACGGTTTGACCGGATAAAGATAAGTCAAAGGTGTAACTTAAATAGTTATCATCCCCGAGATCATAGCTTTCAACTTGAGCAAAATAAGTTCCTGCTTCTACTGAATAATCATTAATAATATCATCACTATTTCCCCAGTTATAAGAACCGGTAAGATAGGTATCAATTGAGGGATCAAATAGACCATTACTGTCACTATCTGAATATAATTTTAAATCGGCATCATCATTTTCGCTAATATTATAAAGATTTAAATCAATACTGCGGGGGTTCTCAACACTAAATTGATAAGTATCTGCCGTCCAATGATCGCTTAAAAATGTGCTATTAGTATAGGGATTATTTGTTAAAGAACCGACAAAGTAGTTATAAATCGCCATCGAAATCTCCTAGTAATGGTAATATCTTTTAAATCAATGGGGATGCAATTTTGTGCGTGTATATTGCTTTCCTTATCTACCTGCATATATCTCTCATGCCATTTAGGTTATGCACTTTGCTGAGAAATTGTAAAAAAATAATTTTGCTTAATCTGCTGATTTAATTGACCCTTACAGACCTTGGAGTCAAGTGAAATGATGTATTTTGTCCAAGGCAGCATAAAAAATGACGACCCACTCCAGACAGAGTCAGTTAAAATCCGTTGAGTTGTGGATTTGCCGGATAATCAGATTGCCAGATTCGTACCACCCGGAAAAGTTGTGTGAAAATAGGGTTATTGCTTAATGTAGGTTAGATATCAATGGGTGGTGGATAGTGCCTCCAACAAACTTATGGAAACCGCCATACAACAAGGCGGCACAAACTCGACGGCAGTTCATCCGAACGTCCCTCACAGCAATGGCAGCTTCGACACTGTCAGGTTGTGGCTGGACATTGGCTGAGGTGAAAACAACGCCCAATACTCAGGTGGCTTCTGATACTTTGTACATCTATACTTGGGCCGGATATACGGATCAAGATTTGTTGAACCGCTTTACCCAAGAAACGGGGATAAAGGTAGTGGCAGATGTATTTGACTCCAACGAAGCGATGTTAGCCCGAATTCAGGCTGGGGGGGCAAGTGCCTACAGCGTGATTTATCCCTCGGACTACATGGTTCAGAAAATGGTTGATTTAGGGCTATTAACGGAGTTGGATCATTCTTTGATCTTGGGAATAGAAGATCTATTTCCCACGTTTCAAGATCCGGTTTACGATCCGAATAATCAATATAGTGTCCCCATTAGTTGGGGAACGACTGGGTTAATTTACAATAGCCAGAAATTATCAACTCAACCAGAAGACTGGGGTTATTTATGGGAAAATCAGGATCAACTTGCCAAGCGCTTCACTCTGCTTAATGATGTCCGGGAAGTCATGGGGGCAGCGCTGCGAATGCTGGGTTATTCTTATAATTCCACCGATCCAGAACAGATTCGCCAAGCTTATGAAAAATTGGCACAATTAAAGCCTGCGATCGCTTCTTTCACGACAGATGCTTGGCGGCCTCAAGTGATTGTGGGAGACTTGTTAGTGGCAATGTGTTACTCCTCTGATGCGGCTGAAATCATCCCTGAAAATGAGGATTTAAAATACATTACTCCCGATAGTGGCTCATCATTGTGGACCGATACCCTCGTTATTCCTAAGTCAGCCCCCAACCCTGATGCAGCCTATAAATGGATCAATTTTATGTTACAACCGGATATTGCGGCTCGGATTGTTGAACGCTTAAGTTTTGCCACAGCCTCTCAACCGGCTTTTGAGAAATTACCTAAATCTCTGAGCAATGATTCAACCTTATTCCCTCCTCCATCTGTGATCGAAAAATGCGTTGGAATTGCTCCGGTTGGTGAGATCAGTGAAGTTTATGATCTGTATTGGACAAAACTAACCAGTGCTTAATGCAGTGATTGCTTCGCTGTTGATTTAGCCCCCTCTATTTTCCTGATTCGGCGGAAAACCCTGGTGTCAAAGTCCCCTAAGATTGGGAATTCTGAGGGCAGGAGGAAAAAACTCAACTCATGCAACAAGTCTAGTTTTAACCCATCAAAAATGACTGTCTCAATTAATGACGATTCTCCCTCAACCCCTCCAGATACCCCGCCAAAAACGGGGCGAGGTGGTTTGGGGTCAAAGTTAGTCGGGCCATTGACCTTGCTCGGGCCAGCCGGATTATGGCTATTATTATTGTTGGTTTTGCCCACTTTAGTAATTTTTGAACTCAGTCTGGTCAAGGATATTCGACCCGGTGATATTGTTATTCCTGATGGCATTGCCAACTATCTGCGGGTCTTTCAACCCATTAACTTACAGGTGATTGGGCGATCGCTATTTTTCGCCACCGGAACCACTATTTTGTGTTTATTACTGGGTTTTCCCGTTGCCTATTGGATTGCGATTATAGCCCCCCGCAAATGGCGTAACCTGCTGCTATTGGGGTTTGTGTTGCCCTTGTGGACTTCTTCTTTATTGCGATCCTACGCTTGGATTACGATTTTACGACCAACCGGGGTTTTAAACTCGTTTCTGGGGTTTTTTGGACTGCCAGCATTAGAATTACTCAACCGTACCCCGGCTGTATTGATTGGAATGGCTTACAGTTATTTACCCTATATTGTTACAGTTCTCTATGCTTCCTTAGAAAAGCTAGATCGTCAACTATTAGAAGTCTCTGCCGATCTCGGGGCAAAACCCGCACAAACGTTTTGGAAAGTTACCGTCCCTCAAACTTTACCCGGAATTGCCGCTGGGTCGCTGCTGGTGTTTATTAGCGCATTAGGGGATTTTGTCGATCCTGAACTCCTTGGCGGTGCCTCCAGTATGACTGTCTCTCGGTTAATTTACAACCAATTTTTAGGGGCAACCCAAAACTGGGGATTTGGTTCAGCTTTGAGTATGGTGTTAATTATGGGAGTCAGTTTAGCGATCGCATTACTATTACGATACGGGGAGGGTCGGCCGTCGAAGTAACTATCATCGGGGAAACTAGGACATAGGAAGATCGGCGATCGCATTACTATTGCGATACGGGCAGGGTAGACTCTCCAACTCACTAAAATAGGGAAAACTAGGAGTTGGTAATATTAGCGATCGCATTACTATTACGATAGAGGCAGGGTAGAGCCTCCAACTCACCAGCATCGGGGAAAACTAGGACATAGGGAGATCAATGATTGATTTCCTCCCATAACAAATAACCCATGAAATATGACACATTCTGAAGAACTTCCGATAGAAATGAGACAAAAAAAGAAACCATTTAAGTTATCCTGGCAGGGAATTTTTGTCGGTTTGATGTTTTTTTATATGTACCTGCCCATTTTTGTTTTAACCTTTTATAGTTTTAATAAATCTCGCTATAGTGCGGGTTGGCAAGGGTTTACTTTAGAATGGTATCAAAAGCTATTTCAAGATACCCGAGTTTTAACCGCCTTAAAAAATAGTCTAATTGTCGGATTGACAGCAGTGCTAATTTCGGCAGTAATTGGCACTTTAATGGCAGTAGGATTAGCAAAATTTCGGTTTCCGGGAAAAAGTCTGTATCAAGGTATTGCTTATTTACCTTTAATTATTCCAGATATTGCGATCGCGGTTTCTACGTTGGTTTTCCTCGCCGCTGTTGCCATTCCGCTGAGTTTATGGACGATTGTTACGGCTCATGTGGTATTTTGTTTATCTTATGTGGCGTTAGTGGTTTCTACTCGACTTGCCGATCTCGATCCCAACTTAGAAGAAGCCGCATTAGATTTAGGTGCAACTCCAGTCCAAGCGTTTATCCAAGTCCTTTTACCGGAATTAATGCCGGGAATTGTATCGGGTTGTTTACTCGCATTTGTTCTCAGTATGGATGACTTTTTAATTGCCAGTTTCACAGCCGGAAGTGGCGCAACGACTTTACCGATGGAAATTTTTAGCCGCATTCGTACAGGAGTTAAACCCGATATTAATGCCCTCAGTGTCATCCTAATTCTTCTATCGGGTATTGTTGCATTTGTGGGAGAATACCTCAGAACCCAAGGAGAACGGGTGAAGGATTAATTTTTCTGATTTTTAACCCAAATCCGACTGCAAGATTTGTCCCGACTTCTAGAGCAGTCCTAAAGATTTGCTACTGTGAAGCTGTTGATGCTGTTTTTATGCCTCAGAACTTACCCGATGTTTCTGGAGCATTACAGGCAGTTTTGCGTCGGTGGGTATTAGAAGACACTGCCCGAGTGAGTCAGCATTTAAATGTTCCATTAAAAGCTTTGTTGGGCTTATTAAAGTCTATCCTCAACAATCCTTCAATACTTTATGAATTAGTCCGTCAGATTGATATGTTATGGGGAGAAATGAATGGTGAGCGCCCTTATTTTCAACAGCCTGGACAACCCCCTCATCCCGATGATGAATACACTCATGAATCGGTTAAGCAGCAGCTTACTGAGCTGGATGATATGCTGAAAGTATTAATAAAGCAAAAATATCAGCAGACTTAGGGGTATTGTCAGAAGATCTGTTAACCGTGAATATGAGATGAGCGATCGCGCACGCGCGTGCTGTGTCATCAAGGTTAAGAGGGTTGTTTAACCAAGCTTAACAGTAGATAAACGATGAGAACGTAAGCGGTAGCCAGAATCGGAATAGTTAACATGATGCTCCTCAGCAATGGGTAATAAACTACAGATGTTATATTTTCAATATTATTTACCCGACATAAAGCTGCCACCAGGATTTATTACAAAATTAAATGGCATTAAGCCGATGAACGTCACTCAAACAAGCGACTGGTAGTGCTGCGTTAGTCAGAGCTATAACTGCACTAAGTGGGCAGATATAGAATTCTGCTGATGTCTATCCAACCCCACCATGGGATGTTGATAGTGAGAATCTCTACTCAAACATCAAGAAATACTTAAAATAAATTAGTGATGATCGAAAACTTAAAAGCTCAAATTCGCCAATGTGAATATCGCTATACTATACACCAACAGGAACGGAAACAAAGGGAAGAACAGCTCCAGCTTCTAAAAGAAGGGAAAAAAAAGATTGATTGGCGCAAAATCGACTCTCCAGAACGAATGCGTGTGAGGTTAGAGAGTCAAGGACTGGGAGAAGTGGTGAGTCAAGCGATGGCTAACTTCTCGACAACGGAAGATATTCCGGAGTTAAATATTCTGGAGCGGATCATCGAGAAAAATGAGTTAATGGGAATTTCCTTTATTCTCACAGGTGCAACCATTTCTCGTTCCATCGGCAGAGTAGTGATTCTTAACGAATGGGGTTCGTTAGAAGGTTTTGGTACAGGTTTTATGGTCTCACCTCGCCTGTTGTTAACCAATAACCATGTTCTAGAAAATGCGGATACTGCTGGCCGGAGTCTGATTCAATTTAATTATTATGAAGCGGCTCCTGGAAAAATCACTATACCAATAGAGTTTTCTTTTGAACCCAACATTTTTTTTGAAACTGACCGAGATCTTGATTTTACATTAGTCGCTGTCAAACCGATAAATCGTGATGGTATTGCTGTTACAGATTTGGGTTGGAATCCTCTGATTAAGGAATCAGGAAAAGCGATTGTAGGGGAACGAGTCAATATCATTCAACATCCTAGTGGAGAACCGATGCAGTTATCCCTGCGGCAGAACCAAATTATCGATGTTATAGATAATTTCCTACACTATAAAACTGATACTCAACCTGGGTCGTCAGGGTCGCCCGTATTAAATGATCAGTGGAAAGTTGCTGCTTTACACCATGCAGGTGTTCCTGAAAGAAATAGTCTGGGGCAAATTATGTTAGTGACTGGCGTTCCTTGGGATGGTAATAGAAATGATATTCCCAATATTTCCTGGATTGCCAATGAAGGAGTACGTATTAGCAAGATTGTGGAATTTATAGAAGCTCAGTTATTATCTGATGAAAAACAACGTTTATTTGCTGAAGCGTTTACCACTCCACCGATAACAGAGAATATTAACTTCACCAATACGACTTCTAATTTACCAGCCTCTTCACAACCTTCAACATCTCCTCAAATTGAGGCTGATGGCAGTGTGTCGTGGTTGTTTAAAGTTAATGTTGCTCCGGTTGGATTAGCAACTGCGTTGCCCAGTTCAAAAACTGCACCCGTATCCCCTACAGTTCCAACAGTAAAGGATAAGGATAAGGATACTGCTAATATTTCTGCTCCTTTATCACCCCAACAGCTTCCTAAATTGCAGGCAGCCCAAAAAGCGATTTCTGATGCGGAATTTAGACAAGAACCTTACTATGATGCAGCCCAAGATCAAGTTCTTAAAACAGAATACTATCAACAGATTCGTCAAAACATCAGTGACCAACAATTATTTGAAGATCTTCATCAGCTGCTCAAAAATACTCATAAAAATCAATTCTCTTACAGAGAAGCACGATGGCAGTATCTTTACCCCAAGGTAGACCGTCATGAAAATGGTGATTTACGAAATATTTATTCGGGTACGCCTCTCGACCCAGTTGAAGTGCTGCGTCAGGAAATGGTCATGGTGGAACAATATGCCCAGGAAATGATGCAGCGTTTGGAACAGCAATCTTTTACCAGTGAAGAAGAGCGTCTAGAATATCTTGATTTTTTAGAGTCGGATTTAGCCTTTAACTGTGAACACGTTGTTCCTCAGTCTTGGTTTGGCAAGAAAAATCCCATGCGGGCTGATCTACATCATCTTTTCACTTGTGAACCCAGATGTAACAGTTTTCGCAGTAATATTCCCTATTTTCAATTCAGTCCTTTAGAAGAAAAAACGATGAGCCACTGTGGTCGTCGTGAAGGTAATAAATTTGAACCGCTACTGGGTCGTGGGGTTGTTGCCCGAGCCACACTTTACTTTCTCTTGCGCTATCGAGGAGAAATTCAAAGTAGTGGGGAAATGCCAAAAGAGCGGCTAGAGGTTCTGAAGCAATGGCATAAAACCTATCCCATTGAACGTTATGAATATCATCGTAATGCCACTATTGCCCGATCTCAAGGAAATCGAAATCCACTGATTGACTTCCCCGAATGGATCGATAAGATCGATTTTTCTTTAGGTTTTAATTAATCCGCTTTCTGTTGAGAATTCTGCGTTGAATGCCCTGGCTCAGTTGTCAGGGCTAATTTATTTGTTGGGTAGTCCTGTAGAAGTCGTGATGTTATAATTTAGATGCGATCGCGAAATTATATAGCAGTACAAAGTTTGGTTAGGAGATCAAAATTGTCTTTAAAGGCAATAGGAAATAGGCAATAGGCAATAGGAAATAGGAAAATGTCCTAACCATAAAACGTAGCGCTTGATAATTTAGATGCGATCGCTAAATTATAATGATGAATAAAATTCCAGATAGATCCGATATTATTTTCTAATTTTTTCGAGAAAGATAAGGTCTTTATTACAATTCGAGAAACTCGTTGACGAAGAGTCTTATGAAATCGTTCAATATAATGTAATGAGTTAAGCCCGTTTCTTCTTGAAACAATCGCTCATGGGGGAAACCCCCAAGACCGCGTTGTTTCGCTTTTCCGACAGCTTTGTGTCTTTTACTAGGTAAAACTACTGATTTTTTCTAAGAGTCGCCGATCAATCAGTTCATGAGTGTCATAATCAATGACTTTTGTAGCGCTATAGCGTGACTTTCCGTATTTAATATTAGATCGGCTTTTGCCCTGACTATCGCCTATTGCCAGCTTGTCTAGGGCGATAAAATCAAGTGCGCTACCCATTGAGTAACGCACTATAATCAATCAGTTGTGATTTTTAGACACTCAAATTATCTCAGATTTGCATCTCGTAATTCACCGGGGCGAATAGATAATTGTTGGGTTTGACTGCCTCGTAAAACTAAAACTTTTAGCGGTTGATTAACTTGACCTTTTTCAACAACTTTTTGTAATTGTTCGGCACTATTAATCATTTCGCCATTAATTTCTGTAATCACATCTGCCCGCCGTAAACCCGCTGCTGCCGCCGGACTATTGGGGATAACTTGCATGACTAAAACCCCATTTACTTCAGGAATTGTCACCGGAGAATTGGGGTCGCGATTTAATCGTTTAGCTTGTTCGGGGTTAATCGTAATCATCCGAATCCCAATATAAGGATGAGAAATCTTTTCTCCTCGGGCTAATTTATCCTTAATTTCTTTTGCTTTATTGATTGGAATTGCAAATCCAATCCCTTGACCATCTGCCCGAATTGCTGTATTAATTCCGATCACTTCACCGCGATCGTTGAGTAACGGCCCGCCTGAATTTCCGGGGTTAATGGCAGCATCGGTTTGAATAAAATCAAGACGTTTATCGGGAATTCCGGCTTGAGAACTAGAACGATTTAAGGTACTGACAATTCCCAATGTTACCGTATTATCTAATCCTAATGGATTTCCCACCGCGATCGCCCAATCTCCTACTTGTACGGTACTAGAATCTGCTAAAGCCGCAACGGGTAAGTTATTGCCTTCAATTTTAACCACTGCTAAATCGGAGGGTTCATCTGTACCGCGAACTTCCCCTTGAAATTCTCGACCATCTCGCAATACTACCGTGACTTTATCCGCCCCTTTCACGACGTGGGCATTGGTTAAAATGATGCCATTACTATCTACAATAAATCCCGATCCCTGTCCCCGTTGTTGAAATTCTTGGGGGCCTTGGGGAAACATTTCTTCTCCAAAAAAGCGATTAAAAAAGGGATCGTCAAAAAACGGACTGCTGGGAAAATTAGTAGTGACAGTCCGTTCTGTATCAATCCGAACCACCGCCGGCCCCACGGCATTGACGGCGTTAGCGACGAAATTACCCGCCCTCGAGACCGGGACAGCAACCTGTTGAAATGCTGGAGTTAGGGCTTGTGTACTCGCCTCAGCGGCAGACAATTGACCGGGAAACACCTGTAAACCCGTTAAGGTGAAACCGACACTGAGAATAGCGATAATCAGATAACGACTCAGTTGAGGCAGAGAAAAAGGCTTTCGATCTGAAGATGACATAGGTATATTCTTTAACTCCTGAATTCAATCAATGACAATTCAAAAATGATAAAAGGATAGCTAATTTACTATTTTAAGCTATAGTGTTTTCTTCATTTTAATCCAGTGTTTTTCCGGAATAGCGTCCAAAAACTTATAGTTTAATATTTTCTAAGTCTTGGCGAGGATTAAACTGACTATATTGTTGAATTTTCTCATATAATTCTCGTTCTTGAGCATCTAATGAAGTAGGAGTAACAATTTTTAACTTAACAATTTGATCTCCTCGTTTGCCATCGGCTGAAGTCCATCCTTTCCCCCGTAATCTTAATGATTGTCCATGGTTTACACCGGCTGGAATCTTCATCATCACTGAACCATCAGGGGTGGGAACTTTGATTTTTCCGCCCAAAGTAGCCTCGACGGGAGTAATGGGAACTTCACACACCAAATTATCCCCTTCAAACTTAAAAAAGGGATGGGGTTTTAACTCAATCACAAGATACAAATCCCCTCGCTTTTGAGTCACAGGATTGATGCCACCTTTACCTTTAACGCGCACCTTAACGCCGGGTTTTGCCCCAGGCGGTAAACGAATTTTAGTGGTTTCACCATCTAATTTAAACTGTTTATTAATCCCTCGAAAGGCTTCAGAAAAAGTCAGGGGAAGGGTGGCTTCAAAATCTCGCTGTTGAGACTGAGGAGATGGAGAGGAATTGCTGAAAAAATCTCCATATTGACCAAATCCCGTCGATGAATGATTGCCATAATTATAAGTCTGGCGAGATCGATTATTAAATCCACCAAAGCGACCTAAAAGTTCATCAATAAAATCCTCAAAATTACTATATTGACCAAAATCAAAATCGCCAAATCCGCCACCAGATGTTCCACCTTGTTGCCAATATTGACCAAATTGATCGTAGGTTCTCCGCTTATCTGGATCCGATAAAATTTCGTGGGCTTCGTTAATATCTTTAAAGCGTTTTTCGGCTTCTTGATTATTTGGATTTAAGTCAGGATGATATTTTCGTGCCAGCTTTCGATAGGCTTTTTTGATCTGATCTGCACTTGCATTTCGACTGACATCTAATACTTGATAATAATCTTTGTAATCGGTTTTTGGCATTCCGAGTTCCTCCTTTAACCCCAATTAGCACCAATGTAAAAGCTGGGAATTGGAAGTTAAGTTAATCATAACTTATATTATCCCATTCCCAACTTAAAAGGATTAATTTTTTGTCGTCATCACTGGCTCTAAAATTAGCAATCCAGTCTATAATCTATTTAGCTGCTTTCTGGATTATTTTGCGCTAAGTTTTACTATTTGTGATGACTCCAAATTAGCCGAGATCAACTTTAACGACTTTATTCTTTTCTTCTTCGGCTTTGGGCAGTGTCAGATTGAGGATACCATCTTTATAGTCTGCCGCAACATTTGTATTTTGGATACGGGCGGGAAGGGGAATAACACGACGGAATTTACCGTAACAAAATTCACTGCGAGTTACACCATTGTCTTCTGTCTTGGTTTGAGACTTACGTTCTCCGCTAATTGAAATCGCTTCAGCAGTGACTTGAATATCTAAATCTTTTGCTTCCATACCAGGCAATTCTAACTTCAGATGAATTGCGTCTTCAGCTTCATGAAGTTCTGCAGCGGGGACAAAAGATATGCCACCTGTTTCTCCTGTTTGATGTCCAACCTTGTCAAATAAGCGGTTCATTTCCCGTTGTAAACTATCAATTTCTCGGAAGGGTTCCCAACGCATTAATGAGTTAACCATGAGTACAATCTCCTTAAACAGAATTTAAATTTTTCTTCTAGGCTTTGCGATCGCCTTCTATCTATTAGGATACAAACTCAGAATTGAGGTTGAATTCGGTTTTAACGATAATTTACGGGGGAATAGCCGAACTCAAATATAGTAATACTTTGAGAGGGTTTCTCGTCTATCACCTTTTAACTAAAGTTTGGACTAAACCATGAATAATCAGTCAATATAATCATCACATTAAAGCTGAAAACTGACGAATTTTTAATCAAATGAAGTTTACGAAAAACGGGACTTGAAAAATGGCGGTAAGTGTTGCGACCTGCAATCATAAATCACTCGATCCACAATCAGATGCTAAGTATAAGCTGAGATAATTCTATTTGACTTATAATTTTATAATTTAAATCAAAATCCTCAAATTCCGAGGATTTGAGGCTGATAATTATTTTCAATAAGCCACGAGGTTGCGTTAAGGAAAATGTTTGGCGTTAGGAAAATGTTTGGCGTGACGGGAAATGTTTGGCGATCGCGCCAACCCGTCGATAGCCAACTTTCCGTGCGTAGCCAACTTTCCGAGTTTCAGGCTTTATGGTATTCTATTAATTGAGGGGGTCGTATGCCTTAATGGAATTTTGTTGCCCTTAAACCGCCAAAATTCGTAAAATATCCTGAAATCTTGACAAAGATCCTGACCTGCAAACGCACGAATTTTTGAGAGACTCAATCAAGCCTTGTGGGGTAGAGTTGACAAATAGCTGGTAATATGCATATCCTATCGCCTGGTAATATCATGATGATGCCACCGGACATGATAGAATTTTTGACATACTCCCCCGATTGTTGGCTCAGCCTGCGCCAAGGGCGCATAACACAGGGGCATACCCGAATCTCTCAGTAATGAGTAACGCTTCTGGACAGAAGAACCACTGATACAGAGATGAAAATCAATGTATTAAGTTCACTGGTTGAAAGAAGAATCCCTCGCTTTAAGCGATGGGAGTGTCAAATTCGGACAGGACGGACAACGCCATTGTCTAATAGCTAAGTCCAGCGATTTTCCTTTGTGCTAAATCGAAATATTGCTGAAGAGATTTCCAAATGCGAGTTTCTGGGACATCGGCGACTCCCACCTTCTGCATCAACGTGTGAACTTCCCAACTGGGTGAGGTTTGGGGATAATCACTGCGATAATGTCCCCCCCGACTTTCCGTTCTAAATGCCGCACTTTTAAGAATTAAACTGGCAATTTCGACCAAATTTAGGGTTTCGGCTAAAGTCCGTATTTGTGCTTGAGTTTGAGCCGATTCTAATTGTACGGTTTGGTTGGGTACGAGATTGCGTAAATACTGAGTGCTTTCTAAAGCGGTCAATTGCGAATGCCAGGAATTTAAAGTGGCAATAGCATCAGACAATACCGCTTGTGAGCGACAAATTCCAGCACTTTGCCACATCAGTTGAGGTAGACTTTGTCTAATTAAATTAATCTTCTCCAGATCAGGGCTAATATTGAGTGATGTTGTAGTCCGTGGCAATAGTTGAGCGACAGTAGTATCGTCATCGCAATTAACCTTTAGCTGGGAGAGTTGAGTGGCAAACACAATACATTCCAGCAGTGAATTACTCGCCAAACGATTCGCACCGTGAACCCCTGTACTGGCTGTTTCACCAATAGCATAGAGTCCTGCAATAGAGGTGGCGCTATTTAAATCTGTAGAAATTCCCCCCATCCAATAATGAGCCGCAGGGGAAACCGGAATCGGTTGGGTAAACACATCTACTCCCCATTGTTGACAGACTTGAATGATATTGGGAAAACGATAGCGAATTCTCTCGGCTTCTATCGGTTGCAAATCTAAGTAAACACAATAGGGGTCAGGTTGGGTGGTTTGCAAGTGATTAAAAATAGCCCGACTGACAACATCTCTGGGGGCTAACTCTCCCTTGGGATGATAATTAAACGCAAAACGTTCCCCTTGGGAGTCGATTAAATGCGCCCCTTCTCCGCGCACGGCTTCACTAATCAAAAAACGAGGAGCGCCTGGTATGGTTAAGGCAGTAGGATGAAATTGGAAAAATTCAAGATCGCGTAATATTGCCCCTGCACGCCAAGCCAGGGCCACGCCATCGGCTGTACTCACCGTGGGGTTTGTGGTTTGGGAAAAGACTTGCCCTCCCCCGCCTGTGGCCAAAATTACTGCCGCAGATCGAATCCAGAGGATCTGTTGTTGATAGAGTAAACTCATCCCCTGACAATCTCCTGTCGATTCATTCAGCCACAAACTCAAGGCAAATGCAGGGGAAAGGATCTTAATATTGGGACGCTGTAATACTTGTTGTGCCAGGGTATCAATAATCGCGCGTCCAGTCGTATCGGCTGAATGCAGCACACGAGGGCGAGAATGAGCCGCTTCTAGGGTAGTGGCTAATGTTTCACCGTGGCGGTCGAAAGCAACGCCTAACTCCACCAAAGAGGCGATCGCTTCGGGGCCATTCTCAACTAAAAATTGTACGGCTTCCGGGTCACACAGCCCAGCACCGGCTTGTAAGGTGTCTTCAAAATGTAACGAGGGAGCGTCAGCCGGGTTAATGGCTGCTGCAATTCCCCCTTGCGCCCAGCTACTCGACCCGGTTTTGAGGGTTTCTTTAGTAATTAAACCGACTTGAACTTCAGCAGGCAGACACAGGGCAGCGTAGAGTCCGGCTGCACCAGAACCGACAACCAAAACATCAAATCTTGTTGGTAGAGTGGAAGAACTGAGCTTAATCGAAACAGAAGCTTGAGAATCTTGCATATTTATGCTCCGTATTCATTAATGAGATAGCCTATTGTACTTTTCTGGCTTCTTCTACCCAGCTATCAAAGCGTTCTTGATTTTTCTCGACCCACTCTTGGGCGTGACGACGGATATCTTCGGGGCTATCTGAACCTTCTTTTATCCGCAGACTTTCCTGATTCATATCCTCCGGTGGGATCTCAATTAATTTCAATAATTGCCTCGCTGGTGGGTTCGCTGCTAGAAATGCCTTGTTTGCTACAATACGCATCCGATCAACTGGAAAACCAATATTTTTCCCCTCAACTGAGGTATCTGCAGCGGTTATGTTGGCTTGAGATTCTGGCAGATCGGTGACACTCACTTCTAACCAAACGACATCTTCGTTGGGTTTTAAGACTGAACTCACCCAATAGGGAGTCCAGGTATAGTAAAGAACCGGTTCTCCCTGATTGTAGCGAGCAATTGTATCCGCAATCAGAGCCGGGTATTTTCCTTGATCGTGTTCAACAGTATCCTGCAATTGATAAGCGTTGAGATGATGCTCGATAATGGCTTCGCAACCCCAACCGGGGTCACAACCGACTAAATTCGCTTTACCATCACCGTCGGAGTCAAAGAGTTGAGCAATTTCTGGTTGTTGAAGTTGTTCAATGTTGGTGATGTTATACTCATTCGCCGTTTTTTGATCGATTTGATACCCTTGTAACAGTTGAGGAATAATTGTTCCAACCCTCTCTAATTTCTCTTCACCACCACTTTTATCGAAAAATACTTGATGATTTTTTTCCCAATGGGTCACTGTGTAATCCAGTTCACCATCGGCGATCGCTAACAGCTTTGCTGTATAATCAAGGATTTTGTCGGACTCGATCTCATAGCCCAGTTTTGCCAAGCCAATCTTCACAATCTCAGCCAGAAAACTTTCTTCTGGCAAACCGCCGTGGGAAGGGCGTACTTTTACTGAGGCTGGACTATCAGTAGATTGGGTAGAGGATTGAGGTGCTTTCTGACAGGCAATTAAACTGATCATTAAGGTCACTGCAAACACAAAGGAAGTAAGATATTGAATTTTTTTGGGATTCATCACTCATTAGTAAAGTCACACGATGTTTGACTGATTGTATCTAATTTAAGCCTAGGTCAAATTCCAACTTGCTTTTGTTTTTGTAAACCCGTAAAGATGAAAAGTCTATTATTCATGATTGTGTTAGTTTTGACTGAAATTAGGTGATTGATTGTTGTTGGAAACTCAAAAAATACTCTTCCCTCAACTCAATAAAAAGGGTAACACTTAAAGCCAGATTGCAGAAGCAATCAAAGCCCCCCGTTCTGCCATCGTGTACAAACCGATATGATGAGCGATATTTTGGGGGTGAATGGCGGTTTTGGGTAGACCCAATTGAGTCACCCTTTCTGCGGTCATATCGTAGGTTGCACAACCTTTGCTATAGACGGCAATCTCTTTTAAGGTCGGTATTAGATTATGATTGCGTGCTGATAGGGTAGTAATCACAAAATCCATTACACAGATATCGGTGCAGATGCCGACAACCACCAAGGCTTTCAGTTTGTGTTTGTTGACCCATTGGATTAGGGAATTGTTGCCAGTTTCTATATGAATTGACCCAATAAATCCATTGATGCAGTCTTTTTCAATCAAGGTAGCGTGAGGATCGCTTTCCAGCCATTCTAGTTCAGGAACTAACTTTTCTTCTCCCGTTCCTTTCTCACAATGGGGGGGATAAGGCGGTTCAGGTTTACCGGGTTCGTGGGTATCTAAAAAAGCTAAAATCGGCATACCTTTAGCAGTGAAGGCTTTGGCTAAACGAACAGTTTCTGATACCATTGTGGCAATTTGTTCATTAGGTTTTGTGGGAGCTGCAACACCACAACCAACAGTACAAAAACCGTTGACAACATCCACAATAATCAAACCTGTAGGGCTATCGCCTACAGTATAGGGTTTAGGATCAATGGGTAAAGCCGCTTCAATGGCGACTAAGGTAGAATCTAATTGAGTTAAAGTGATACTCATCTGCACATCCTCCGAATTGAATTAAAATTAAGAAAATAATCGGTGAACTATTCAATCTGATCGACTAAAATTCCAGCATTATTGAGTTCTTCTTGCAGTTCTTTTATGACTTTATTGATGAGCTGAATCACTTCTTCTTTAAACTCATTACAGCCAGAAATAGTGACTTTGAACTTAGTATCTATATCAAACTTTTTCGCTCTTGACTTTATATAAACTTGAGGATTTTTTCGAGAAACGGTATTTAAAATTGGAGCCAAAACGGATTCATCTTTATGATTGACAATCAGGACTTTTTCTAGAAAAAATTTTGAACCAAATTTTTCCTTGAGAATCGGTTGTAAAGACTCTTCAAATATTCCTTTAAGCTCTCTCGGTACGCCAGGTAAACTAATAATAAGGCTTTCGTCTACAGTTGATATTACGCCAGGAGCTGCTCCCACAGGATTTTCAATCGGAATTGCACCCCGAGGTAAAATCCCCATTTTTTCTCGGGCGGGTGTTATTTTCGGATCGTCAACATATCCTTTGTTTGCAAATTCTTGATATTTTTGACTCACCATTGCGATCGCCTTTTTATTAAGTGTTAAAGGGTAATTGATTGCTCTAGCTACGGCTTCAAGAGTCAGATCATCAGCGGTTGGTCCCATTCCTCCTATCGTAAAAATAATCTCTGTTTTTTTTTGCAATCCGGATTGAATTTCTGTTGCAATTTCATCTAAATCATCTGGAAGAATGACACAACGTTTGATCTGTCCACCAATCCCTACAATCTGTTTAATTATCCAGTGGCTATTTGTATCAAGTACATCTCCAATTAAAAGCTCGTTTCCTATTGCTAATATTTCTACTGTTATCATACCTTACTTCTTTGAGTGCTGTTTCAATATAGTATTTTGATTAATTCTGTTTACCTTAAATTTTCCAACGTTGGCTGGCTTGTGCAATTCGTTTTCCAAATCGAAAGGCGGTTAGTTGATCTCCCGGATCAAGAGCGAGTTGAGTAGGGGATTGACTCAAATCGACACCCTGTCCCATGACTCCTAAATAGGAGCCGAGACGATTCACACCATCATCTTTTTCCAGAAATTGGCTGGGTAAATCCCCTACATTAACCCAAATCATACCATGTTGGGCAGCATTGATAGCGAGGTAAAGCAGCGTGCTTTGTTTATCACCACTGCCACAACTGGCATGAGTAAAACCGGCTGCAATTTTGTCTTTCCATCCTTGCTGCAACCAAATCTCACTGGCTGCATCAATAAACAGTTTAAACTGACCGGCTACACCTCCCATATAAGTGGGTGATCCAAAAACAATTGCATCAGACTGGTTAAGCTTTTCTAGAATTTCTGCATCTTGCCACACTCCATTGACAATCTGATGCTCTAAAATTCGTAATAACTCAGTTTTCACTCCGGGCACTTGACTGGCTCCTTGGGCAATTGCTTCAGCCATCAAGTGGGTTTTACCAGTCCCAGAAAAATAAACAATTGCTAAGTTAGACATTCATTATTTCACGATATAGTTGTTGATGTCTTGAGATTGATCAGCATAATTTAAGCCCCGTAAACTGGATCGAACTTCCATTAAAATCTTTCCTAAATAATTCTTGCCACTATCATCTCGACCACAACCCCAATAGTAATCTCCTAGATCTTTTTGAATAATATTTTTATCTCCTGTACTGAGTAAAACTTGACGAATATTTGCATGAGTTTGAAACTTGCGAAGTACGGCTCGCTTCATCACATCATATTTAATCTTTTTCCAGTCTCCACGGTGAGGTAAAGCATGACCTAACTTAGCAGATTCTGCTGGAGTTTTTACTAATCGAATCGTTTCAGCATGAGCAGTGCCTGCAAATTTTTGGGCTTGATAATAATGTTCTGAGGTGTGCCACCAGAGTCCGTCTAATTCAAAACCATGCAGGGAAAAGTTGCAGAAACAACCGTAGGGTTTTTCGTCAGCAGTAAAGAAATAAATCGTCATAATTACTAAAATTTAAGGAATAAAATTGTATACACCAGTACCAGTTTGCTATAAAGGTAAAAAAATGTCAATAGACCTTCTATAACTAGCATTCCGGGTTTATTTTTGATAGTATAATCCATTTATTTTTTACAAAAAAGGCAAAAGCCAGAGGGCAGAGGGCAGAAGGTAAAAAGTATAAATAAAAACTTTAGTTCTGAGTTTAAAGCTCAGTAAAAAAAAGAAACAATATTTTAAGACGCGCAGCGCGATAAATATTTATGTCCTTATTTCAATCTCACGCTTTTAAGCGTGAGTACCCTTCTGCCTTCTGCCTCCTTCCTTCTGCCTTCTGAAAGCTTGACTTCTATAACAAAGTCTCATCTGCTGCTATTTTTAACTCTCCTTCGTCAGATATAGCCAGGTATAGACCCACCAAAATCACCACGAATCCCAATAAGTTGAGTAGGCTGAGAGCTTCTGAGAACAAAGCCCAACCCACTATCGCCGTTAAAATAGGACTCAGTAAAAGAATTGTTGCTATTAATCCTGAAGACAACCATTTTAGGCTATACGCAACTAAACAATGACATAAAATTGTGTTGAGGGCCAGTGCTATTAAGGTTAGCCAAGCTTCTCCAGAATAGGGTAACACTGGATCGTCAGCTATTAGCATTACAGGCAGACATAAAAGAGCGCAAGATCCAGATGCCAGCATGACAATCGTTGTTGGGCTTAAATCATGGCGGAGTTTTTCCATCGACATGATATATGCTCCCCAAAAGATGGCTGAGAGCAATGCCAGCCCATCACCTTGTAAGTTAATGCTATTAAGATCGCTGAATCCAATTGCAAGAGTGCCCCCTGTTGCTAATGCCATTCCAATTAAAAATCTTCCATTAAACCTTTGAGAAAATAGCAGCCATCCAGCCAAGGTTGTAAATCCTGGGGAAAGACAGTGCAAGACCTCTGAATTAGCAACGAAGGTTTGAGTAATAGACCAAGTCCAGAGCAATTGGGTACTAATAGAAGCTATTGCTAGCACCAACAACGGCATCAATAATTTATTGGTATTATAAGATTCTTTGACAGCCGGGGTTATCTGTTCATTTTTCCGGAACACTCCGCTCCATATCCCTAAGATAGCAGTGGCTATCCAAAAGCGAGTAAATACTGTGGTATTAGGGCTGACAAAACTTTCGCTGATTCGGATTAATATAGGCATGAAAGCCCATAAAACTGAAGCAGCTAATGCTGTGGCGAGCGCTAGCTTTGTTTCCAATCTAGATAATATTGGATCGGGTAGTTCTGATCGATCTATCATTTGAAGAAATCTCTCTATACCTTAGCCGAAGCTAATGACATCTCTAGCATCCGTTGCATCGGTTTGAGGGCTGCCACTCGTGTTTCTTCTGGTAACGTAATTTCTGGGGTTTTATTTTTCATTGCCAGATACAATTTTTCCAGGGTATTGAGTCTCATGTGGGGACATTCATTACAAGCACAATTATTCGTCGGGGGTGCGGGAATAAATTGCTTGTGGGGTGCATCCTTTTGCATTTGATGAATGATTCCCGGTTCAGTGGCGACGATAAATGTCTCAGTTTGACTTTGCTGAGAATAGTTTAATAAAGCTGTGGTTGAACCAATATAATTAGCATGGCGCAACACCTGGGGTTCGCATTCTGGATGGGCAATGATTTCGGCTTGGGGATGTTCTATTTTTAGCTGAACCATCTTTTTCTCGGAAAAGATTTCATGAACCATACAAGCCCCTTCCCACAGGACTAAATCTCGTCCGGTTTGTTCCATGACGTAGCGACCTAAGTTTTTGTCTGGGGCAAAAATTATCGGTTGGTTATCGGGAATTTGATTAACAATTTTTACAGAATTGGAACTGGTACAAATAATATCGCTTTGGGCTTTAATCGCAGCAGAACAGTTAATGTATGACACCACTAAATGATTGGGATGAGCGGCTTTAAAAGCAGCGAATTCATCGGGGGGGCAACTGTCTGCCAGGGAGCAACCCGCATCTAAATCGGGTAATAATACTAATTTATTTGGGTTAAGAATTTTGGCGGTTTCTGCCATGAAATGAACCCCGGCAAACACGATGACATCTGCATCTGTGGCGGCGGCTTGCTGGGATAAACCGAGAGAATCACCAATGTAGTCAGCAATATCTTGAATATCGGGTTCTTGGTAGTAGTGAGCTAGGATAACCGCGTTAAGTTCCAGCTTGAGATCTTCAATCGCGGAAAATAGATCCTCTGGCAGAAAGCTAACATCAATACCTGCTTGCTTTGATTGAGTGGTAAACATAGTGATTGGCTCTTTGATTGCAAGGTATTCTACAGTTGACTGGGTCAAAAAGCAAGTGATGTTAGCTTCAAATATACAAAAAAATGCTATAGCAATCCTCTCTAACTTTTGTTGTCTATTTTAGGACGAAAGAGAACAGCAAATTTGGAAAAAAGTATTAAATTTTCTGTCTATTTCAAGATTTGTCACAAATTATTTATTTATGATTGCTACATAGATTGATTAAAATATATCAACTTGCCCTTGACTGACAACAGTATCGCTTAAACCCGGAATGCCAACCACAATATTATTTCCAGTTGTTGCGATCGCGCTGCCAAAGTTTAACGGAATTTCATTCGTCGCCGCAACTGAATTAAGATAAGTTTGTTGAAATGCTGCGGTTCTCAGGTCAAACTGAAAAACACTGCCGCTATCGAATAAACCATATCCTGGGGCACTGACTAACACATCGTTACCGAGACGGGCAAAGGCTGCACCAAAGTTATCAGAATTCTCAATTATAGGCGGTTTATAACTTTGGAAAATAGCCGCTGTAATGCCATCAATTAAAAAGGCTGCCCCTGCATCATTTCCTTGGCTATCATCTCCCGGCGCACCAATTAAAATATCGCGGCCAATACCCGTCCAAGCTACCGTTGCCCCAAATTCATCTACACTGGGATTGGGATTTTGAAATCCTTGAATTAATTCTCCGGTGGCACTATCAAAAATATAGGCAACTCCTGGACGTTGACTGCTTTCCCCATTCAAGCTTCCCGGCGCACCTACTAATATCCAGTCTCCCACCGCCGCAACATCGGCCCCGAAATAGTCCTGAATTTGGGGGTTAGGGTTATTAATCGTTCGCAATAACTGTCCGGTATTGCCATCAAACAGGTATACCACCCCGGTTTTTAAGCCGTTACTACTGTCATTGGGTGCGCCAACAATCACGGTTGTGCCGATAGTGGCGATAGAAAAGCCAAATAAATCAAAATCTTCGGGTGTGGGGTTAATCAAGGTTTGGACGATACCGCCAGTGACGGGACTAAAGCGATAAACAGCCCCAGTTTTGAGGGCTAAACTGCTATCTCCGGGGGCAGCAACTAATATATCTCCCCCAATAAATGCCACATCTGCACCCAATTCTGATGCGCCTGAAGTTGGAGAGAATGCTTGAAAAGTTTGTAATATTTCCCCAGTATTATTATCAAATAAATAAGCAATTCCAACTCCTGTTTCCTGTCCAGGTGCGCCAACTAATATATTATTTTCAGTGGTAGCGATAGAGGTTCCAAACCGAGAAAAAGCTTGCGGAATTGGATTTATAAAAGTTTGAACAGTTTGCGGGCGGGGTTCATCATCAATAATATTTAAAATTGCTTGATTGGGATTTCCTAATGTGACTAACCCAGTGGGATTGGATAATGTTAATTGTACGATATTATTAGATTCAACAATATTATCATCAGTCATACCGATATTAATCGTTTTTGGGGCAAAATCTCCGGCTGCAAAATTGACTAAAATCGGTGTTGTATCAATATCTTCAGCAGAGGATGAAATCGGTGTGGGAATAACTGTTATACTGACTTCGCCGCTACTACCGCCCACACGGTTAATGGTAATCGGATTAATTGCAATACCGTTTTCATTCACACTAAATTCAGTGGCACTAAAATTGATAATTCCTGGCACAAAAAAATCTGATGGATTAATTTGATCGGAACGAATATTTTGTAAAATCAGGAAAAATTCACCATTCTGTTGTCGAATAATCGTATTTCTAATATTACGCGGATCTTCAATAATTTCTAACTGTTCAAACTCAATATCACCCAATAAAAAAATCAGGTCTTCACCCGGTGTAAAATCAAAAACAAAATTGGCTGTTTCCAGTGTTTGCCCACCTGTTCCTGGTTCAATAATAAACCGATCGTTTCCTTCTCCACCGACTAAAGTATCACTGCCTTGATCTCCAGATAATTGATCGTCTCCCGCCTCTCCTAATAAGCGATCGTTGCCTTCTCCACCAAATAAAAAATCATTACCTTCATCCCCAGAAAGAAAGTCATCATTTTGTTCTCCTCGTAATACATCATCGCCCCCATCTCCCCGCAATTGATCGTTCTCTAAACCGCCGAATAAACTATCATTATCTTCGCCACCAAATAAGCGATCGCCACCATTATCTCCGAGTATCAAATCATTACCTATTCCCCCCTGTAATAAGTCACTCTCTGCCCCTCCAAACAGGGTATCATTTCCACTACCGCCGTTGACTTCATCTGCCTCTAAACCGCCTAAAATACTATCATCTCCAGCCCCGCCATCAATTAAATCTTGTGCCTTTTCCCCAAAAATAATATCATTTCCTTCCTCTCCCTGAAGTCGATCAATATTTTGTCCCCCTAACAAAGTATCATCGCCGCCACCACCCAATAACAGATCATTATCTTGGTTTCCCCGAATTAATTCCCCATCAGAAGAACCTTGAACGGTATCATTTCCTCCCAACAGAAAAACCCCTTGAGGAAACACACCCAATTCCCCCGGAAAAAAGGTAATATCTTCTGCAAAATTATTCCCTACTAAACGAAGTTCACCCGTAACAGGATCGGTTTCAGGTCGAAGTACCATAATTTTAAAAATAGCATTAATTACATTGCCAAAGCCGATCTATCGTAACAAACTTATAGCCTTTTTCCAAGAGTTTTGGAATAATCTTTGCCACCGTATCAGCCACATCTTTACCACCACAGTCACCATCATGAAGTACAATAATTGAACCCGAAACCGTTTGTTTCATAACTCTATTTACGACTTTCTCTACGCCGGGATGTACCCAATCTTCCGGAACCACAGTCCACATCACCGGGCGATAATTCCATTGTTGTAATTGTTTTAAAATATTAGGGGTAAACAAGCCATTAGGAGGACGAACATCTAAGATTAAGTTAGCCTCTAAATTACAAGCGGTTTCAATTGCAGTCTGAGTTTTGATTAAGCTTTCTTTAATTTCAGGTAAGCTTAACTTAGGAAAAGAATAATGTTGATAACCATGTAAACCGATCCAATGTCCGCGTTGATAAATTGATTGGGCAATTTTAGGATAACGTTCTACACAGCAACCTAACCAAAAGAAACTGGCCGGAACTTGATAATCATCTAAAACCTTAAGTAATTCTGGGGTATATTGAGGATGGGGGCCGTCATCAAATGTTAAAGCAATTTCATTATTTTGAGATTGTCCCTGCCACAAACATTGAGGAAATGTTGTTTTCAATATAGGATGAATCAGAGGAAATAGTGGTGCAAATTGCATAATGATTATTTTTATTAAATAAGTTTATAATAGATAGACTCGTTAATCAGTTAACTAAAATGTTGAATATTTACTTAATTTTATGATATTGATCGATAGCAATTTAATTGAGGCTAACCTAACAAAATATCAAAATAGACCTCTTGCAACCGTTAAAAAAGTAATCATTTCAGGTACTTTTTGTCTCCACTCTTGTAGAAACGTAGCATGCTACGTCTCTAGCTGTTCCCCGTTCCCCGTTCCCCGTTCCCGACTACTGCGGCGAAGTCTAATGACTCGATAATTCAGTACAAAAATTACCTTTTTAACATAAAATACAAATGGGTAAAAAATAAGTTTAAGTATTTAAGATTATGGCCAGAAGACTACAAGAATTAATTCCTGCCAGCCGGGATAGTCGTTCTTTTGAGTATATCCTAGAATATGGTACAGTTGAACCGCTGGGGGTTAAACCTGGGATTCTATTAATTGGGGGGGCAGAAGAGGGTTCTTCTGGGGAAGATGCCGCAACTGAATGGTTTTTGAAACGCTGCAATAAAGGAAATTATTTAGTATTACGTTGCGGAGGAGTTGGGAGTCAAGCCGGATGGATAGCGGATGAATATCGAGATTTAATTCAGTCAGCCGCTGAACTTTCTATTGATAGTCGGGCGGCGGCAAATAACCCAGAAGTGGTGCAATATATCAAAGAAGCTGATGCTTTATTTATTGCCGGGGGAGATCAGAATAAATATGAGGATTTTTGGCAAGGAACCGCAACAGAAGCAGCAATTAATTATTTAATTAATCAGAAAAAAATTACGGTGGCAGGAACTAGCGCTGGCATGGCAATTTTAGGAGATTATTATTATGCGCCTGCTGCCCAAGGTGTCTTAAGTTCAGAAATTTTAGATAATCCATTTCACCCTAATAGTCATGATATTTATTACAGCAATTTTATTCAACTTCCTTTCTTGAAAGGGGTGATTACAGATACTCATTTAGATCGACAAAATGACACTCATCCTGAAACGAGATATGGTCGCCTTTTTGGATTCTTAGCACGTATTTTTCAAGATAATAGCTATAAACATCCGGTGTATGCTATTGGCTTAGAAGAAGGTGCATTTGTTGCTATTGATGAAAATGGAATTGCTCAGGTTTTTGGTAATGGTAGAAAAGCTGGACAAGATGCTTATTTTCTACAAGTTAATGGCGCACGACCTGAACAAATGGAACCAGGATTACCTTTAATTTGGGATAATGATGGACGTGCCGTTAAAGTATATCGCATTGAAGGCAGAAAGAGAGGGAGTGGCTCATTTGACCTCAAAGATTGGTCTACTGCATCAGGTGGAGAATGGGAATATTGGTACACAACAGAAGGATGGTCTGGCTTCAAACAATCAACCATTCCCTATTAAGTTCTGAGACTATACTTAGCTAAATAATTAATAATCATTCACTTTGAGACAGCATGAATTTAATGGCTTACTATATGTATAGCAACCCAAAATTTTTAATAAAAAGTAGGATAACTTCTAAACCATCCTAAAATAATTTACCCGATTCCATTCTGTAGTAATATTAAATTTTAAATAGCTCTCAAAAGAAGAGTTTGATTAATATTCAAAAATAGGCTTTAAATGCTCATTTCTTGTGATAGTAATTTTGGGTAAAGTTGGTTTTTCTTGAGATAAAAAAGCTCGTTGATAGAGCGTGAAACTGATATCAGCATTATAGAAATCTGTCAGGTTATATTTTTCGTGAATCATTCGACCCATTGATTCGGGATCGCTGAACCAAAAAAGTTCATCAAAATCTGTTGGTTTCATGATTATTTTCTCCACAGTGTTTTATGCCATCTATTGACTCACTTCATCAGCAATTATAAAAAAACCGGAAATCTTTATTTTTTAATTATAAAAATTTACATTTAAATCTAGTGATTTATAAAGCTTTTGTTTTAACAACTTAGAACAGGAATAACGATTTATATATAGTGTAATTTAATAAGAAATAATGCAGATTACTTAATGATACGCTCTTTGTTCTATCAGAAAATGCGCTTAATCTCAAAACCCTATCTACACTTTAATGGCGCGAATTGCCGCAGATAGAGAATAGATTTGATCGATTTTAAACTAGATTCAGTTAAAAACCCTCTGGTTCATCCACTGTGGCAGCACCTGTATGATGTTAAAGGATGCAGTTACCCTGATATTCCGGGCTTAGAGGGGAAAAGAGGGTTATTTATCTGCAAATCTGGGAATTAGCTTGTTATCTTAATAAAAAGAAATAAACTTTAATCATTACAATTTCCTCACCCTCAGCTATGACTGAACAATCAAACCGTATTTGTATTCTCGGTGGCGGCTTTGGCGGCCTCTATACCGCCCTCCGTCTGAGTCAGCTTCCCTGGCAAGCCTCAGAAAAACCTGAAATTCTGTTGATCGATCAACGAGACCACTTTTTATTTTCACCCTTACTGTATGAACTGCTAACCGGAGAATTACAAACCTGGGAAATTGCCCCGCCTTACGAACAACTCCTAGAGAATACCGGAATTCGGTTTTATCAAGGAACTATTGCAGAGATTGATATTGAACAAAAACAGGTTAAACTCAACGACGATAGCCAATGGGCTTACGATCAAATTGTCTTAGCAATGGGGGGAGAAACGCCTTTAGACAACATTGAAGGGGTAGCAGACTATTGTATTCCGTTTCGGACAGTAGAAGATGCCTATCGCCTCGAAGAACGTCTCAGACAGCTTGAAACCACCAATCTAGATCGAATTCGCGTCGCGGTTGTCGGTGGGGGATATTCTGGGGTTGAACTGGCTTGTAAACTGGCTGATAGACTGCAATCCAAAGGACGAATTCGCCTGATTGATCGCAATGACTCTATTTTGCGTCATGCCCCCAGCTTTAATCAAGAAGCTGCCCAACAGGCCCTACAACAAAAACAGGTTTGGTTAGATTTAGAAACTAGTGTAACGGCAGTTAGTGCAGATACCATTTCTTTAGAATATCGCGGACAGGTCGATACCATTCCCGTTGATGTGGTACTGTGGACCGTTGGAACTGAAGTGGCACCGATTGTGCGATCGCTACCATTACAACACAATGATCGAGGTCAATTAATTGCCACCCCAACTTTACAAGTGATCGATCATCCGGAAATTTTTGCCTTGGGAGATTTGGCAGACTCTAAAGATGCTGAAGGAAAAGCCATACCCACCACCGCCCAAGCGGCCCTCCAACAAGCCGACTATGCGGGCTGGAATATCTGGGCATTACGAACCGGACGGCCGTTATTACCCTTCCACTATCAGTCTCTAGGAGAAATGATGACCTTGGGAACGGATAATGCCACTTTAACCAGTTTAGGGGTGAAACTAGATGGTCAATTGGCTTATTTAGCCCGTCGTCTGCTTTATCTCTATCGCCTTCCCACCTTCGATCATCAAGTGCGAGTGGCGTTTAATTGGATGACTCGTCCATTCCAAGAGATGATGACAGGACAATAATCTTTAACTTCAGTTAGGAATTTCGGGTGGTTTCCTAACGCGCATACAAGCTATATTGGGGTAGTTGAGTGTACTACCCCGACTCTAAATTCATCAAAAATCTGATTCGTTATTCCCCTTGAGATTCAAGATTTTGCTGCATGGCTATACCAATAGCTTGTGTATCTGGATCGTCACTATTTAACAGCGTGTGGGCAACATTAACTTGATCCCTATGGCTGCGGTTCTGACTCAGTTTATACTTTCCTTGCAAGCGTGTAACTGTGATTTCAAACCCTACAATTCCATCCATCATACCTTCACGGTAGCGATCGCCTAAGTTATGCCACTGAGATTTATAATCAGAACCATAAGTATCAATCATTTCATCAATCATCTGATTCATTGACTCGGGTTCGCGATCGCGTGTAATGATTTGGGGGATACCATAAGCGTGAACAGCAATATAGTTCCAGGTAGGTACATTTTCTTGTTTTTCGTAGGCAGAGGGCGAGATATAGGCGTGGGGGCCAGTAAAAACCGCAAGAGATTCATATTCCCCAAAAGACTGCCATTGAGGATTGAGTTTAGCCAGATGACCGGTTAACTTCACAACATTATCTTGCAAACTAACCACTAAAGGGATATGAGAGGCTATCGGAAGGCCATCTTTAACAGAGATTAAGGTCGCAAAACTGTTGCTACCCATAAAAGCAACCAATTTCTCAATATCTTCTTCTTTAAATACAGGTGGAATATACATATAAATCTGAGGCTGATTCTATCTGTTTTAAAAATATACGCCGTATTAAGATTGTATTCTTAAGCGGTTTTCTATCATATCTATCGAACCCATCGATAGTAAAAATTCTATTTCTGCGTCAAGACCTTGCTGGTGAAGATATTATATGTAACGTCTCTACAGAATGATTGACGATATTATGCCTGTACACAGGATAATCAATTAACCGCACACAATATTAAAGTAGCGATCGCAGTTGATCGATCGCTTCTAGGTAACTGGGGATCGGTTCTTCAGCCATACGGCAGGCGAAACCATCTACCGAGATGATATCATCCCCCCAAAATACTTTACCCAAAGGAATTGATTTTCCTTTATCGGGTTTCCAATTTGGACTGTAAAATTTGCGATCGCCATCGACAACCGCCCCATCAAATAGATGTCCCACACAAAAATAAACATCTTGCAAAATCAAAGGAACAGAGGGACGATGGAGTTGACCCCGTGAGTGTGGGCTTCTGGCCTTATAGTGCGATCGCGGAAATAAACCGTATAAATTTTTCAAAGATGCTGAAATTAAGGGTTCTCCCTTGAGATGTGTCCGTTTCAGCGCCCCCACTGTAATGCGACAATCTACCTGTTTGAGTAAGGCAGGGGCTAACATTGCCGGATAACGCACGGGTTGAGGCGATAAGTTGGGATACTCAATTAATTCTAGTTGATCCGCATCTAGGATTTGCATCCCGGTATCCAATACCTGGCATATACCTAAGGGATCTGTAATTTCCCTCAGAGACAGGCCTGAACAGACACCTTCCACAATCAGAATTTCTGCGGTAGGATTAACTGTCCGGATTCCCTGCAAAACTTGCTGTAGTACTTGAAGACTGACGGTGACTGGGGCAGCTACAGGATAGCCCAGATTAGGTTTGACTAGAATCCGTTGGGCGGTGATGGCGCTCTTGGGAGGTTGATAAATAAATTGGGCAGTTGGGGCGACTTGAACCAAAGAACTTTTTATCATTTATACTCAAACTTTTTTTATTCAGTTAAATAGAATTAATCTCAGTAATTATACTGAATAATATCAAGAATTTATTACTACTTGAAAATCAACTCCTATTTCAGAGTCCATAATATAAAGTTTAATAAAGTTTAGATTGCTATCCATACATTCAAGCATAGGTATCATCGGGGATCAGGAAAAAACGCCAAAGATATCACTCTATTCATGTGATTCAAATCACTGAGTTTCGCGTTGAGCGGATTATCATTAAAATCATGAAATCAATGATCTATGGTTTTTAAGCGCTCGTTATAAAGTTACATAGGATACAAAACAATGCTCTCAACAAGACAAGCTCAACTGGTTCAATTTTTACGCTTGGAATTAGCCCTTCCTGCTTCTTCTATCGCCATGGCGTTACGGCATCCGGAACAAGATAACGGTCAACTGCCGATGATTCTGTGGCAATATGGATTAGTCAACCTGGAACAACTGGATCGGATCTTTGACTGGTTAGCACGGTTTAGTAATACAATCGATCATCCGATAACAGAAACTGTATCACTGGCTACTAATGATTGAGACCCCGATCGACAACAGAATTTTTTCAGATCATGCAGTTTAATATTCAAGTCAGTTAGTCTTGCTAAAAGCTAATGGTTTAGTAAGCTGATATAATAACGATCTAAGAAAAATATTTATTGTTCAGTCTCACAATATATAATACAAATCAATTAGAGAGCATAGTTTGACTAAATTAGTATTGTTATTAAAATTTGAATAGAATACTGAATTTTATATATTTCAAGATTTAGAGTCCAACAGCACAGGAAACAACATTATAAAATATTAGAAGGTAGATAGTTATATCTACTAAAATTTATTGGTCTTTTCTCAAGGCCATAGCACTTAGCCCTGATCGGATTGTTGAACAATAGCTCAAATCCTTGCTTTGTAAAACGAAAATGATTATCATTTTCAATCATAGCGAGTAAATTTGTGGAAGTTAAAATCATGTCCATTTTAAAAAGACTGAGCGATCTGTTAGCTTACGCAGCGAAACGTCCTTACTGTGTAGGGATTATTACATTTGCGATCGTTCTGTCCACGGGTTATGGGGCGACAACGAGAGAAAATACCAATTCTCCAAAAGTTGTGGCAACTATTTTACCCATGTATTTATTTACAACAGCAGTAACAGGGTCTGACAGTCAGGTTAACTTGCTTGTCCCCCCTAATACTAGTATTCACAATTATCAAGCTTCTCCCAGTAATGTTCGTGCTTTAGCTGAAGCCAAAGTTTTAGTTAAAAATGGCTTAGGAATAGAAGATTTTTTAGAAAAACTGATTACAAATGCGGGCAATTCTCAGCTTCAACAAATTGATGCCAGTCAAGGCATAGAAACGATAGAAGAAGAGCACGATCACGCTGGAGATCACGATCATGAAGAGGGAAATCCTCATGTTTGGTTAGATCCAGTTTTAGCTCAAAAACAAGTCAAAAATATTCGCGATGGATTAATTACTGCCGATCCAAATAATACTCAAATCTATCAACAGAATGCAGCCACTTATCTTGAAAAAATGCAACAACTGGATCGACAATTTCAAACTCAATTATCTCCTGTAAAAGGATGCAAGTTTATCACTTTTCATGAGGCTTATCCTTATTTAGCTCAACGTTATGGCTTACAACAAATCGCAGTCATGGAATTACCAGAAGATAGTCTATCTCCTCAAGATATTCAACGAATTATTAATGCCGCAAAACAATATAATGCCAAAGCACTTTTATCAGAAGTCGGTATTGATGACAGTCGTTTAACACAAATTGCAAAGGATACGGGACTCCCGGTAAAAGCCTTAGATCCGATTGAAAATGGTTCTCTCGATCCGCAATACTATTTCACAGCAATGCAAAATAATCTCAAGACTTTACTTGAAGTATGTCAATAAAAATTAGGATCTAATAATTTCCCATAGCCATCCTTTTTTATACGCTTTTTCTAATCGAATAGATGAAGTTTTTTCTAGATTATTTTGTAGTTCTTGAGAAGGACGAAAGAGAAAAACTTTATATTGACTTGATTCAGGAAAGGTAGGAAAAACACCACGAGGAATAAGTTGTAGAGAAACAGTTGATTTCAGTCGATGAGAAAGAGATAAAATGCGACCCAATTCTTCATCACTAATGATTAAAGGATTTTGTGCTTGATTAATAATCTCTGCTACTTGAGGAATATAACGACTTTTTGCATAACTTTTATTCCACCAAACAGCATGAATAGATTGAGTCGCATTAGAAATTATTCCCAATGATAATAAAAAAGCGAGGATAAATTTCCAAATCCGTTTTTTAGCCAGTTTAAACGTTAATAAATAAGCCACAGCAAGTTGAATCCCTAAATAACAAGGAATCCCATATCGAGTAATACTTGAACGTCGTCCCCCAACC
>CAYNXM010000368.1:0-8205 GCA_964401105.1 uncultured Lyngbya sp.
AAGTATCAATTTAACGGTTACCCCGCTAACAGATACTGAAGGAAAAGTTAGAGGTGGCTTAGTAATTTTAGAGGATATTAGTCGAGAAAAACGCATGAAAACTACGATGTATCGATATATGACTCCAGGTGTTGCTGAACGAGTAATGGCACTAGGAGAAGATGCATTAATGGTGGGAGAACGTAAAGAAGTAACCATTTTATTTTCAGATATTCGTGGCTATACCAGCCTCACAGAAGACTTAGAAGCCTCTGATGTGGTTGCATTATTAAACCAATATTTTGAAACCATGGTTGAAGCGGTTTTTTCCCATGAAGGTACTCTTGATAAATTTATTGGGGATGCATTAATGGCGGTTTTTGGTGCCCCCCTTCCCTTGCGACAAAATCACGCCTGGATGGCAGTAAAATCTGCTTTAGATATGCGTCATCGTTTAAAAGAATTTAATCGTTCTCGTCCTGATGAACCTCAAATTCGGATTGGAATTGGCATGAGTTCAGGGGAAGTTGTTTCGGGAAATATTGGTTCTCAAAAACGGATGGATTATACTGTTATTGGGGATGGCGTCAATTTAAGTTCTCGCTTAGAACAACTGACAAAAGTGTATGGTTGTGATATTATTTTAAGTGAAATGACTTATGAATTATGTAGTGATAAAATTTGGGTGAGAGAGTTAGATAAAGTTCGAGTTAAAGGTAAGCGAAAAGCGGTTAGTATTTATGAACTTATCGATCAGCGCAATCAGCCTATTTCTCAAGAACATCAGGATTTTTTAGACTGTTATCACCAGGGACGAAAAGCTTATCTAAGTCGGGATTTTAAACAAGCTATTCAACACTTTGAGGCAGCTGGAAAAATGCGACCTAACGATCGCTCAATTCGACTTCATTTAATTCGGTCACAAGATTATCTCGAAATTCCACCACCAGAAACTTGGGATGGTATTCACACAATGACTTCTCCGTAACTTCTCCTCAGAATTTTGTTAATGCATACTTTTCTACATTTGTCAACTTACGGCTCAAGCAGATCTTTTTATATCCGTTCTTCCTCTGTTACTGTTTCAGCTTCTTAACTGAGTGAGGCTGCCACAATGCATACCATAGAATCAGGGTTTGAAGTCAATTACTCTTCAAGTTTTAGTTTTTAGACATAAACTGCCCTAATAATACCTTATGTTCTATATATTACAAAATAAGGCTTGGCGCTGTCAACCCTTGAAAATTCGTAAAATAAATCTCTGAAATTTTATCGGGTAATTTTAATATAACTTAACAAGTATATAAAAAATTAATCTATCAGTTAATAAATTTCACTCTTAGCTTATAAATATTAGGATAGGAGTCTATATTTTGAACTGACTATATGACACAGTATAACTTTTATCGCACTACGGGCTATAAACATTTATTCTAGGGAAAATAACCTTTCTAAGGTGCGTTGATTTTCTGTAGGTGTTCCCACAGTAATACGTAAACCCCCTCCTGTATGACGAATTAAGCTTCCTTGGCGTTTAAGAGTTTGCATTATTTCATCTAGTCTTTGATCTGTATCAATAGAATTGTCTGACTTTAAACGGGCATGAATAAAGTTAGCGTCGCTTGGCAATATTTTAAGCAAAGAATGATCGGAAAGTTGTTCAATTAAATTAGTGCGTTCTGCTAAAATTTCAGGAATGACGGATAATAGCTGTTGCCGCTGTGTCATGGCAAATTCAGCCGCAATTTGAGTAAATGTAGGCAAATTATAGGGTAAACGCACTTTCTCTAAAACGGTAGTGAATTGAGAATTAGCAATGGCATATCCTACTCGTAACGCGGCTAAACGAAATGCCTTAGAAAAAGTTCGTAGAATAATCCAATTGGGATGATTTTCTAATTCCCCTGCTAAAGTTGTTTGACTAAACTCGAAATAAGCCTCATCAATAACCACTAAAATTTCTTGAGGCAATTGACGCAACCAATTAATCTCAGCTTCTGTCAATACATTGGCTGTCGGGGAATTAGGATGTACTACAAATACAACCCGAATAGGCGGATTCTGAGTTTGTTGAATTGCTGCTTGTGCTGCTGTTAAATCGATTTCAAAGTTATCGATAGAACGTTCAACTTTCACCACTGAAATTCCTAAAGTTTTCGCTAAAATTCCATACATAGAAAATGTAGGGTTAGCAACTAAAATTGCTCCTTCATTGCCTAAACAAGTAGCAATTAAAATTGAACGAATTAACTCATCAGAACCATTTCCTACAGAAATTTGATTCAGATTAATTATAGACTCAGTGCTAGAAATATTAGAATTGACATATTCCGCGATCGCCTGCTTTAGTTTAAAATGACTACCATCAGGATAACGATTTGTTTCTACTTCATGCTGATATGTCCATGCTAGCTTTTGCTTCAACTCTTGCGGTAAGTCGTATGGACATTCATTGGTATCTAAGCGATCTAAAATCATCCCAGAAGCTGGACTTCCCGTATCGCCACCGGGGTGAGGTGTATAGGCATTGAGTTGGTTTAAATCGTTTCGGACAAATGGCAGCATAGACATTGAATAGCTCTCAGTTAAAGCGCATAATCCATCATACTACAAATTAGGTTACACTCAAATTAAATTTTTTGAAAGCTTGATGCTTGATTTAACCCGCTCAGAGATTTGTTAACACCGTCTGTTAGTCTTCTGAAACTAACAAGACAGAGGGTTAGGATATTTCAAGCCATGAGATCAGTGATTTTCAATTACTGTATGATGATTGACTTTACAAGAAATTTACAATAATATGATTCTTTTCGATGAAATTTCAGTAATTTTTCTGATACGTTGAGATTAGTTATTATATTATACTAGGTTTAGAAATAAGCCTACTTGATATGACACCTTCATTTTTTCAATAGCATAATTTATGATATTTTTTGCTTCTTAAGCCTATTATTGATGGAATATAACGACTGACTGATTATGAAAAAAAAAATTAACTCTATTCTAAACGGACTGATTCCTAGCGCCACACAAAACCTCTCTGTTGCAGCACAAACTGTTAGAGATGGTGCATCAACTCTACTCAAACCAGGTGCAGGTTTAATTAATAAAAGCAATGGTGAAATCAGTCAAAATCCTCAAGCATTTGGTTTTGCTTTTGAACATTTACAAGCCATTGGATTTAATATTAATGCTGGATTAAATTACTCGGATGCGCGTGCTTATCAAATTCCAGCCGATGGTAGTACAAAATATAGTCCTGATATTTATATTGATAAAGTTGGCAAAGTTATTGCTGAAATTCAAGCCAAAGCGGGTTCGACTGAATATGTGAAAAAACAAGCAAATTCCGGTCACTATTCGGGCGATATTATTACCAATTCAGAAAATACTGGCATTGCTGGAACACAAATTGTTATTGATGTTGATGGAATTAAAAGCTTTCCTGTGAGTCATGATTTTGCTCAATGGGTGGCTGATAATCCTTACTTAGCTGCTAATTTAATGTCTGCTGCCGCAACAGTTGGAGAAGTTGGTAGTGCTGGAGTGAAAGGTGCAGTTATTAATGCAACGATTAATATTTTACTGCAATCAATTAAAACTCTAGGAGCCTATTGTAGAGGCGAACAAGAACTGGCTCAAGCAGAATTATATAATCTACTTCAACTCGCAGTCGATGGTTTAAAAAGTGGCTTGATTCGAGGTGCAGCCATTAAAGTTATTCAAAGGCTAATGAAAGGTAACGCTTTTGCTGCATTAGGCTTTACTGTTAGCGCTGAAGTGATTCCTATTTTAATTCAAGTTATGCAGGATGAAATCACAATTGAACAAGGGATTTCAAAAGTCGGCCCCAGAGTATTTACATCAGGTATCATTACAACGGTTGTGATTCTATTTCCCCCTGTTGGTATGACTTTACTCAGTAGTTCTGTCCTCCAAAGTATTTGGGAAGAAATCACACCGGAATGGAAACAATTTATAATGAAAACGGCACAAACTACAGTGAAAGCAACTCAAAAAGGAGTAGAAGCTGGCACTCAACATCTTCAGAAAAACCCTTGGGATTTAATCGGCAGTTCATCAGCGTCTTCTGCCGCCTCCGAAGCTGAAATGCAAGCACTTCAAGACGAGTTAGATTTACTATTAGAATAATCCATATTTTATCTTTTCTATCAACTGAAAATACATCAGATAAATCATGAATAACTTTCAACCCGGACAAATTGTTAAACAAAATTACGGCGCAATTGCTCATTATGCTATCGTTGTTGCTGAAAATCGAACTATTGGCTGGGTTAATACTTCAAAATTAGAAGTGAAACTGATTGAAAATCAAGCTTGGCAAGCTGTAAACATTCGGGGTGAAGCCTTTGACTTTGAAACCATGAAACGTAATATTAAATCGTTTAAGGATGCTCTAGAAACTGGAAAAGTGAGAGCCTATCATCCCACAGAATTTAACTGCGAACATTGGGCCACCTTAATGGTAACAGGTCGAGCCTATTCGACTCAATCTGGAACGGTGAAATTTAGTACATCAACGATTGTCGGGGGTGCGATGATTGGGGTGGGTGCTTCGGCAGGCACAGTGGTGACGGTTGTTTCGACTTTAGGGGTTGCGGCTTCTACAGGCACAGCTATTAGTTCCCTCAGCGGCGCAGCAGCAACCAATGCAGCATTGGCTTGGTTAGGAGGGGGTACTTTAGCGGCAGGAGGTGGCGGCGTGGCGGCAGGTGCTGCAGTTGTTTCGGCGGTTTCAACCGGGGGTGCAGTAGTTGCTATTGCTGGCGTGGGGTTAATTAGTAAGCAAGTTTGGGAAAATCTGAATGAAGAACAACGGCAAGCCATTGTTAATACAATTAATCAGGCTACGCCAAATCAAGTTAAAGTCGCCTATGGGGTAACAATTGAAACTGCATACGAAGCCTTGAATATTGCCTCCGGTTGGATGAATAAAAGCACATCAGCCATTCATCAATCTTTTGCAAAAATCAACCAGATTATTAAGGCAAAAAAATATTTAAAAGAATAATACAGTGAGACCTATTTAATGTTATATGGCTTATTAAAATAGTTGGATATAACCTGTAATTGCACTGAATTGAGGTTGCTATTATTCAAAAAAAATCCGTAAAATTATCATTCTCATTTAACTTTGAGCTTTATTAGAGTAGAGATCAGCTCAACAACACGGTAAAAGAGATGAAATTCAAAAATATTGCATTATCTCTCGCTTCGTTTGTAACTGTTTCAGTGGGATGTATTTTACCCGGATTTGCTAGTCCTATTGGTGACACAGCCGTATTGTACACCCGTGATACAGGTTCTCAAATTAATATTCGTTCTGCTCCTACCACTCAATCCCATTCCCCTCATTATGGTTTTGGTGGTGATGTCGTAGTTGTGCTCAATGAACTTCTAGCAGATGATGGTTATTATTGGTTTTATGTTCGATTTCAGGGTTCTCAAGCAGAAGGTTGGGTAAGAGGAGATTTTATTTCATTTTATTAACGCATTTTTAATTCTCAATTAATTAGTGTTCTCTCCTATTAATCCTCTGTATTCATTACCGAGGATTTTATTCTATATCAAGCTAATTAATTGGATAAAAACGTTTATTTTCAGGAGAATATTCCCAAGCGATCGCATCAGGATCTTTTTGCCGACTCCAGTGTTGAAACTCCGATTTATATTTCCAATTGCGAATAGTACTGGGATGAACATTTAAACGTTGAGCTAATTCTGATTGATTGAATTCAGTGGGAAAAGTATCGGCAGCCGATAAAGGAAATAATGCCACTTCATGGCTGTTTTGTTCAGAAGATGAAATCGCCTCAATTTTTGTCTCTGTAGGACTTGACAACAGAGACTGAACTGTTTCAAAATAATATACAATTCCTCCCTGTTCTGTGACTTCAAACCTCGCTAAAAATTCAGCCGCCCGTTGATCCAGATATTGCTGAACTTGTTGAGGGGGAAGTTTAGCGTTCATGGCTAAATCTAAGACTGTGATTCGCCCTTGGTGTTCTTGAATTAATCGATAAAAGATTTCATCCAGATTTCCCTGTTGTCGCTGTTGTTTGTGCTGATAACGTCGTAAAATTTGCCAAGCGCCTGTTACCGTCGCGATCGCAATTAGCAGCGGCAGTATTTTTTGCAAAAAGAGCAATAATAGCGCTGCGGGTAAAATCAGCGTCAGAGCTGGACTTAAGTTTTTGGAGGAATCTGGTGGAGATTCAGCCATAACTGTTGCTTGAAGTGTGCTCAGAAGACAATTATAGCAATTAGCAGTCGTGTGTTAACAAATTTTAGTCATTTGTTATTCGTAGAGAAACGAGGGGGGAATATATCCTGACTCCTGGCTCCTGGCTCCTGACTTCCTACTCCCCACTACCCCTATCTGAAAAAAACTGGGGTCACTTTAGAAATATAGATAGAACACAAATTGGGAAGTTAGCCTTGATCTGATTTTATATCTGATAGTAGTTTCCAGTCAACTCAGGTATACCCATAAACTGGGGAACTGCTATGACTTTTTTAAACCTTAGAGTGACTCAAGATATCACATTTGAGATTAAACCCGGACAAATGGTGGCCCTAGTAGGACGAAGTGGGTCGGGAAAAACTACCATTGCCAAACTGATTTTAGGACTGTATCCCCCCACACAAGGACGGGTGTTCGTGGATGGATACGAGATTACCAGTCTGTCATTGCGATCGCTCAGGCAACAAATCGGTGTGGTGGATCACGATACGTTTCTGTTTGGCGGAACGATTCACGAAAACATTAGCCTGAGTAATCCTTCAACGACTTTAGCAGATGCGATCGCAGCCGCGCAACTGGCCGGTGCAGACGAGTTTATTCAAAAGCTACCCATGGGGTATGAAACCCAAATTGGCGAAGCTGGGGGGATGTTATCGGGTGGACAACGTCAACGTTTGGCAATTGCCCGGGCATTGTTAGGAAATCCTCGCTTACTGATTTTAGATGAAGCCACCTCTCACCTCGATGCCGAATCTGAACGGATTATCCAAACTAATCTCAACTCAATTTTAAAAGATCGCACGACTTTAGTAATCGCTCATCGCCTATCTACTGTACGTCAAGCCGATTTAATTTTGGTATTGGATCGAGGGGTGTTGATTGAACAAGGAACCCATGCAGATTTGATGGCAAAGCGGGGACATTATTTCTATCTGAATCAACAACAATTATCGGTTTCGGAGTAACTTAAATCATGGCTAATCAATCTCAATTATCCGTTTTAAATGGTCACAAACCCCAGTCGGTGGACTTACCCATTCAACTGCTGAAATCAACTGCGGCTGAACCCAAAAATCAACAGTCAGAAGTTTCTATATCCCGCCCAGAATGGTCTGAGGCGACCCAAGAATTGTTGGATGCTTTACCACAAGTTTGGACTAGGGGATTATTATATTTTTTGTTGGTGTTTGTTGCGATTATTTTGCCTTGGGCGATGTTTTCTGAAGTGGATGAAACGGGAACTGCTAGAGGACGATTAGAACCCAAAGGAAACACTGTCAAACTAGATGCACCTGTAGCGGGAACTGTGGCAGAAATTAACGTCAAAGAAGGAGAATAAATTAAGGTAGGGCAACCGTTGTTAGTGTTGGAGTCAGAGTTAGTTCGCGCCGAACTTCAACAACTTAAAATGAAACAGGAAGGTCAACTGAATCGCCTGAATCAGTTAGAACTGTTGCGAAACCAATTATTGCTAGCGTTGCGGACTCAACAACAACATAATCAAGCCCAAGAATTAGAAAAGTTAGCTCAGGTTAATCAAGCCAAGCGCAACCTAGAAGCGTTAGAAAGTGTCTATAACCTGCAAAAAGAAGAAAAACTTGCCCAAGTCAATCAGGCGAAACAAAACTTGGAAGCATTAGAAAATATTTATCACCTACAAAAAGAAGAAAAACTCGCTCAGGTGAATCAGGCACAACAGTCTGTAGATTCTAGCAACGCTAGTTACAATTTAGCACAAATTCGGTTATCTGGCGCAACAGAAAAAGCGTCACGCTATCAACAGGCGTTTGAGGATGGGGTAATTTCTCAAGACCGCTTTCAGGACGTGGCACAGTTAGCTGAAGAAAATGTAGAACAGGTGGTGCAAGTTCAGGCTGAAATTGCTCAAGTAGAGTCTCGTTTAAGGGAACAACAAGAAAGTTATCAACGCACTATTCAACAAGCTCAAGCCGAAATTGATC
>CAYNXM010000369.1:0-31762 GCA_964401105.1 uncultured Lyngbya sp.
TGACCAAAAAAAGCGGGTTTCAAGCCCCGTCGTTCACGACGGTTAACGGTAATCTATCAACAACTATTTCGGTGTACTTTGATTGCGGACATACTCTTTAAGGACATCTAACGGTGCGCCACCTACAGATGAGGCGAAATAACTAGGACTCCATAATGCTGTACTCGACGGTTTTATGTACCCTGCTTTGCCATACATTCGGCTAGAAACACCTTTTAAATGGTTAACAATAGTCGATACAGAAAGCTTTGGTGGATACTCAATCACAGCATGAACATGATCTGCTTCGCCATTAAACTCTATTAATTTAAAACTCATCTGAACAGCTACACGTTTAAACGACTGTTGAATTACGCCTAAACTTTCACTGGTTAATATTTGTTTTCGGTACTTCACTACGCAGACCAAATGAATTTTTAGGTCTGTTATGCTGTGCCTTTCTTTCCTTAAGTCCATTGCTATTTGTTGCAGACCAATGTTATCATAATAACATGAAAGCGAGATACCAGTATCGAATTTACCCGAGCGCTGAACAGCAGACCAAGTTAGCTCAACTATTTGGCTGTTGTCGTGTCGTGTGGAATGATGCCTTGGCTCATTGTATTGAACTGTATAAGTCTGGAGAAAAGAAACCATCTAATTCTCAGCTTCAGAAACAATTTATTACTCAAGCGAAGAAAACGGTAGAGCGAGAATGGTTAAAAGAGGTCTCCAATATCCCCTTGCAGCAATCTCTTAACGACTTAGAACAGGCTTATCAAAACTTTTTCAAATCATACAAGGGAAAGCGAAAAGGAAAAAAAGTTAAACCTCCTAAGTTTAAAAAACGAAACGCCAAACAATCAGCTAGATTTCGAGTGGGTGGCTTTAAGTTAAACAGAGAGAAAATCTCTTTAGCCAAGATTGGTAACTTAAAGATCATTTGGTCAAGACCTCTACCTTCTCAACCTTCATCAGTAACAGTAATCAAGGATGCTGCTAATCGATACTTCCTTAGTTTTGTTGTTGAAGTGCATCAACAACCACTACCGGAATCACCTAGCAGTGTGGGAATAGATTTAGGAATTAAGACGTTTGCTGTGCTTAGTAATGGTGAAAAAATAGATGCTCCTAAACCTTTTAAACGGAAAATCAACCGTCTTAGAAAACTTAACCGGAATCTATCCCGAAAAACTAGAGGATCGAAACGCCATGAGAAAGCTAGAATAAGAAAAGCGAAGCTTTATGCTCGGATGAAAGACACCCGAAAAGACTTCTTACACAAATTATCGACTCGAATAATTAACGAAAACCAAGTTGTTGTTCTAGAAGACTTAAACGTGTCAGGGATGATCAAAAATCGTAAGTTGTCTAAAGCAATTAGCGATTTAGGGTGGAGGCAATTCAGAACTTTTCTCGAAGGCAAAGCTGAAAAGTCTGGTCGTGAGTTTCGAGTAATTAGCCGCTGGGAACCGACCACTCAAAAATGTCATGCGTGTGGATTCCGTGGCGGTAAATTAGACTTGTCTGTACGAAAGTGGACTTGTTTAAATTGTGAAACCACTCACGATAGAGACAGTAACGCAGCAATTAATATTTTAGTCGCCGGAGGGCATTCGGAGACTTTAAATGGACGTGGAGGCAGGCGTAAGACTTTGCTTAAAGAAGCGGCATCCAATGAAGCGTCAACCCGCCTAGGGGAACCTATACAGTTATCAATTTTTGATATTTTGTAGTAGGTCTTCTGTTAGGAATCCTCTTCGTTCACGGAGAGGAGGATGTCAAGGGGGGAAAAGTTCCGGTTTATCTGGCTTCTTCTTTTGCGTTTATTGCCCCAATCGCTTTAAGTATTGAGAAATATGGTTTACCCGCGACTTTGTCTGGGTTGGCAGCCGCTGGAATTGTTTATTTAATCTTAAGTTTAATCATTTTTTGGCGGGGTTCTGGAATCATCATCCGGATTTTACCCCCGATTGTCACCGGGCCTGTGATTATGGTAATCGGTCTGAGTTTAGCTGAAACAGCGGTAAAAATGGCATCGGAAGCAGGGGTGGGATATACGGCAAATATGGCGATTGCAGTCGCAATGGTATCTTTAATTGCCACAATATTAACCGCAATTTTATCACGGGGTTTTTTACGACTTATTCCTATTTTGATCGGGATTATCGCGGGTTATTTAGTCACGTTACCGTTAGGAATGGTAGATTTTTCGCCAGTGGTTCAAGCCCCTTGGTTTGAAATTCCTCAATTGACTACACCTCGCTTTAGTTTACCAGCCATTTTATTTATGATACCCGTTGCGATCGCTCCGGCGATTGAACATATTGGTGATGTTCTGGCGATTAGTTCAGTGACTCAAAATAACTATCTGCGAGATCCCGGTTTACATCGAACGTTATTGGGAGATGGTTTAGCAACCACCTTAGCCGCGTTTATGGGCGGCCCTCCGAATACCACTTATTCTGAAGTCACAGGTGCAGTCGCCTTGACAAAAAGTTTTAATCCGGCGATTATGACTTGGGCGGCAATTCTTGCCATTTTACTGTCTTTTGTCGGCAAATTAGAAGCCTTATTACAAACGATTCCTGTACCCGTTATGGGAGGAATTTTAGTCATTTTGTTTGGCACTATTGTTGTGGTAGGAATGAATATTATTGTTCAATCTGGCATCAATTTATTAAACCCTCGAAATTCAGTTATTGTTGCCGTTATTTTAATTTTAGGGGTAGGAGGATTAAGGGTTGAAGCGGGAGGATTTGCGTTAGAAGGAATTGGGATCTCCAGTCTACTCGGAATTTTACTAAATGGATTGCTTCCTCAAGGAAAACTTGATAGATCTTAAGATTTTGTTATGAGAAGAGTAGATTTATAAAAATCACTGAATACTGCTGAAAAGCCGATCAAAAACCTATTTCAAATAAATATAGCATTATAAAACATCAGTTAAATCAAATAGGATTATATGCTCTCTCTTGTAACTTTGAGAAAAGATACAACCTGAAAACTTTATCTAAGATACAATACTGAGTATAATATACAGCTTAATTCAAACAACTAAAAGGAAACCCTCTTGATGACTCAACTTCCAACTTCTATAGAAAAAGCAATTGAACAAGCCAAAGGCGCAACCACAGCAGCAATCAATGATGGTCATAAACTACTGCAAATTGAGCTAGTCTTTCCAGAAATTGCGCTACAAGCCCAATCGATCGCCCGTGAGTTTATTCCCATACTTGAAGAAATAGACACTCCATTAAAAGTCTTATTTCCAGATGCCGGATCGGCCGCCTTAGCCAAGCGAGATTGGGGAGAAACAAGCTGTCGAATTACTGATATCGGCACAAGTCGTTCCCCAGTCGAGAACCGTATAGAACCCGATGACCAACAATTTCTGGTAGTCTCTCCCTCTGCCGTGGAAGTCGCTCAGGTTGAACAATTATCTCATATTGCCGGCGATCGTCCTGTGATCTTGCTTAATCCCCGCTTAGAAGATGTTGCTACCATAGGAATAGGCTACGCAGCTCGTCAATTGCGTGAACGCTTTATCAGCAAGATTGAATCTTGTTACTATCTTCAACCCCTTGATGGCGCAGCCTTATATCGTTGCTATCCTTCGGTGTGGGAAGTGTGGTTAGAAGGGGATGACGGTTATCAGTGCATTGCCTCTGAACCCACAAAACCAGTAGGAGATACCCTGGATCGAATTTTGATTCAAGCCAGCCTTGGCACTGATGTTTCTGCTTCCTCCCCTCAACAACAATCTCGCCAGAAGGGACTCTTAGCAGGACTCCAGAATTTTCTCAATGCCCTCAGTCGATAAAGAAAAACTCAATACAATCCTATCCTGTATATACTCGAAATCAGAACCATGCTTAAACGACGCATGATTATTGGCGATGTACACGGGCATTATGACGGCATGATGACCCTGCTGGAACATTTTAATCCGGGTGCAGAAGATCAGGTTTACTTCCTCGGAGACTTAATCGATCGCGGCCCCAAAAGTGCTCAAGTGGTAGACTTTGTGAAAAACAGCCCTTATCATTGTTTAATGGGTAATCATGAGCAATTGATGCTGAGTGCCTTACCCAAAGAAGGACAAAACCCTCAAGCTTGGCAAGCTTGGCTGTATAGCGGCGGACAGAGAACCATTAGCTCCTATCAAGATGCTCAAATGATGCCATGGGAACATTTAGAATGGATGCGATCGCTGCCGACTCACCTCGATCTAGGAGATTTGTGGCTGGTTCATGCTGGGGTTGACCCCGATATTCCTTTAGCGAAACAAACCCCTGCTGAGTTATGTTGGATTAGAAGAGAATTTCACACCATTGCACAACCCTACTTTTCAGATAAATTAATTATCATCGGTCATACTATTACTTTTACATTTAATGGGATTGAACCGGGAACATTAGTGCAGGGTCAAGGATGGCTAGGAATTGATACGGGTGTTTATCATCCGAAAAGTGGGTGGTTAACCGGGTTAGATATCACTGAACGAAAAGTCTATCAAGTTAATGTATGGCACAATGAGTTTCGAGTATTACCATTAGATGAAGTAGTAAGCCGACTCAAGCCAGCCTCATTATTGTCTCGTTTACGTTATGCTCGATAACTTAAAAGTGGCAAAATTTTAAATCATTGTTAAGTGGACGGGGACGGAAAAACTGTGTTTGACCTAAATTCTAGCTTAGAATGAGGACTGATCACTCAACATTACCCTACGAATCCTTCACTGTGGGGAATTATAGAAGTATGCTTGTCTGTCCCCAATGTCAATTTGCTAACCCCAGTCCGAATAAGTTTTGTCAGCAATGCGGTACATCGTTGACTCATCAGTTTTGTCCCGACTGTGGGACATCAGTATTGCTGAATGTTCTAAACTGTCCCAATTGTGGTGCATTAACCGGAACTGTTTGGCAAGCCCTTATCTCAAGGGGATCTCAGGAGACGACTATTGCAGAGATTGAAGATCGGAATTTAGCGGGGGCAACGGCCCCAACCTCTGACTCAGTAGAATCAGCTTTGGATATCATTAATGAATCTTCCTTGACACCTCCACAACAAACCTCCCAAACCGAAGCAGAAGCCGAATTCTCCTCTCCTACGGCTGAGGGCAATGATAATGTTTGGGTGAGTGAAACCTTTGATAATAGTGAAATTCCATTTGATGACTCTTTGAGTGTTGCAGAAAAAGACTCAGACAGCGAAAACACCTTAGAATCAATTGACGGCGAAGTCGGATCGTATTTAGATCCTCAACACCGTTATCAGTTAATTGAACCGCTACCGGCAATAGATGCGAACCAAACCGTAATGGTTTCAGTCCTAGACTGCCAACCATTAGAAACCTCACCCGTGAAAGCCTTACAAAACTCTGCTACTGCCCCAGGGGAGATCGACATGGAATCTTTTATTATTCCGGCGGCTTCCGCTTATTTTGCCCTGCACACTCAATTTAGTCAACATTTTCCGCAACTGCAAGACGCTTGGGAACAACAACCCAATACAGTAATTTTACTCGAAGATTATACTCATTTTTCGCAATTATCTGAAACACTGAAACAGCCTCAAACGACCCCACAACAGATTATTCAGTGGTTGCAACAAATGGCTCAATTATGGGGAATTTTAACCCCGTGGCAGTGTCGTCAAAGTTTATTAGAACTGACTAACTTACGCATCCAGTCTACAACGCCACCTGTTGTGTGTTTACAGCGTCTTTACCCCGACCCGCGAGAGAGTCATCTCAGTTTAGTTGAATTGGGCTTAGCCTGGAAACGCCTCTTTCAAGAGTCTCAACGCACCTTACTCGGTTCGGTAACACAATTATTGCAACAGTTAAGTGAAGGTGAAATTCAAACCCTAGAACAGTTGCAACAAGGGCTGGCAATGGCTTTACAAGAGGTACAACCTGTTGCCGTGGCTGAAGGCTCAGGGGTGACTCAGTTACAAGTCGATACTAACACGGCTGAAACTGTAAATCCTAATTTAGCCCCTACAGTTCCCAAACGCATTCCCTTGAAACAATTAGAAGCAGTGGGAGGATCTGATGTCGGTCGTCAACGTCAACGTAATGAGGACGCATTTGGCGTTCAAACCCTCTTAAACTATCAACAGACCCTTTCGGGTCAAACTCTCGATGTTAAGGGGTTATACGTCCTTTGTGACGGGATGGGCGGACACGCCGGGGGAGATGTTGCCAGTCAGCTTGCAGTCGATACCCTCCGGCAGTATTTTCATAGTGAGTGGGTCGGAGAACTGCCAACCACTGAAATGATTCGAGAAGCGATTGAGCATACTAATCATATTCTTTATGATTTAAATCAGCAAGGTGTCCGTTCTGGGGTAGGGCGGATGGGGACAACGTTAGTCATGGCGGTTGTGGCAGATAACCAGATTAGAATAGCCCATGTTGGGGATAGTCGTTTATATCGTTTGACTCGTCAACGGGGGTTAGAACAAGTTACAGTTGACCATGAGGTCGGACAACGGGCAATTCAGGAAGGGATCGATCCACAAACGGCTTATTCAAGTCCAGATGCTTATCAACTGACTCAGGCATTAGGTCCGCGTGATGAATCTTATTTACAGCCTGATATTCAGTTTTTAGAGGTGGATGAAGATACTGTGTTGATTTTGGCTTCTGATGGTTTAACAGATAATGATTTATTGGAAACTTATCAATCAACTCATCTCGATCCGTTACTGGAGTCTCAAAATAGTTTGGCTGATGGTGTACAAGGGTTGATTGATTTAGCAAACCAACACAATGGTCATGATAATATTACTATTGTGTTGATTCGGGCTTTTGTGACCTCAATTAACTAAAAGCTGTTCATGAGTACAGGGTTGGGATTGTATTGCCGGAGTGGCGATCGCAGTATGGCAAACTAAACGAATCAGAGATAGTGAGGTGGCATCTGCGATGATTAGATTCAATATTTGATTGAGTTTTGTGTGGGCTAGGCTATCTTTCCAAGATCCTTGCATCAGGATAGGAGATAATAGTTTTAGTATCTCTAAAGTTGCGGATTCACGATCGATAGATTGAGTGATTTCATTCGGAAGAGTCTGAAGTTGTTGGTCAATTTCTTGCATGACTAACTGCTTTAAGCTATCATCTTGAACGGTAACACTCCCCATAGATACAATGTTCATGAAATCAATTGTAATAAGCTAATCAATTACAACATATTTCTCAGCAATGGGCAGTTATGCATTTTTTAGGATGTTGTTTTTAATCAGAATTTTCGCTATCGTGATCAACTGTTGGTTGAGTCAGTTGATAGAGATGTAGCCAGTCTGACCCCCGTTGTAATAGTTGTTCTAATCCTAAAATATCCCAGAGATAAACGCTACCGTCATCGGTTGCAGCAGCAAGTTGTTGTCCATCTGGACTGAAACAAAGATGAATAATTTCAGTTGGGGATGGAAGTTGCCATTGTCCAAATTGTCGTCCGTTAGTATCCCAGAGTTGTAGGGTTTGATCTGGAAAAGCAAATGCGATTTGTTGTCCATTTTTACTGAAACAAACGGGGGCTAATTTTTCAGTTTCAACTGACCATTGTTGTTGTAATTCCCCGGATGTTGTCCATTGTAAAATCTGATGACGATCGCTTGTCATTAAATACTCTCCATCCCCTCGCCAAGCCATTGCCCGAATTGGATCGATATGAGCATTCCAAACCAGTAACTGTTGTCCGGAAAGACTCCAGATCTCAACTTTACCATTGCGTCCTCCTGTTGCCACATATTCTCCATTCGGACTCAAACTCGCAGTGGCAACTCCTCGATAACGATTTCCATGATAGCGGGCGAGAGGCTTTCCATTCAAGTCTCGCAGGGTTGCTGTGCCATTTGCCCCCACAACAATCACAGACTGACCCTGAGGATGCCATAATACCTGTAAAATCCGATCTTGACGCGGATTCCATTGTTGTAGTAGTTTTCCGGTTAATGTCCAAAATTTGACTCGATCTTGAGCGGCACTGACTAATTGTTGTCCGTCGGGGCTAAACTCAATACAGGTTAATCGGCTATTACTGCCTAGCCATTGGGCGATACAATCTCCACCAAGGGTTGAGAGACAAATCTCTTTGTTTTTTGTGGCTGTGGCGATTTGACGAGCGTCAGGACTCAGACTAATATCACAAACAGGACTGTCTGATAATTTTAACCGAGTTAAACGGGGTTGAGTGGGTCGCCACAGTTTGACAGTATCATGATGACCATCTGTTTCGGCTGCGATCGTCAGTTGTCGATCTTGACTATAGTCAATACTACGAATGGTATTACCGACATGACCCCAACGATCTAGTAATTCACCAGAAATTGTCCAGAGTTTAATACTGCCGTCATCTCCTCCACTCACCAGTTGCTTTCCATTGTCACTAAAGCAAATACTGTTAATTTTGCCTTGATCGGTTCTCCACTGATATAATTGTCGTTGTTCAAGATTCAGCAGTTGCAATCGATCTGTTTGATCGATACAGAGCAAATACCGCCCATCTTGACTAATTTCAATCGCAGTAACGCTAAAAGCATCCGCGCCATTAATGCATAATTCGGTGGGTTTTCGTTTTAAGTTGTACCATAGCCGAATCATATTTTCACGGGCAGCAACGGCAATACAGTCTCCGTCTGAATTAAACCCCACTGTTGGGATCCAACTGGCGTGAGAATGGCGTTGTTTCAGTTGTTGTCCCGATAAATTCCATAAGCGGATGCTGCTTTCCCCAACTGTCGCTAAGCGTTTGCCATCCGGACTAAACCGTAGATGATAGACAGGGCTATTGTGGCTATGAAATTGGGTAATTTCCCGTCCTGATATCTCCCATAATCTGACTGTTTTGTCTTCTCCAGCGGTCGCTATCAATTCGCTATCGGGACTAAAACCCACACACCAAACTTCCTGTTGATGACCAGATAACCAAACGCTATGGGATCGTTGTAAACACTGTATTAACACAGTACCATCTCGTCCGGCGATCGCCAAGTATTTCTGATTGGGACTGAGGCAAACTTGAGTCACCCAATTGCGAGGAAACACCCATTGATTTTGTTGTCGAATTTGATCTAAAATCCGTTGCAAAGCGAGTAAAGGTTGTAACGTGGGATAATTCTGTAATGCTGTATTTGCTGTATTTTCCGATAACATTTCTTGCAATTGTTGTCCGGCTTGCATCGCAGAAATTAAAGCTTCAATTTCATTTCGTTCAAACTGTTTTAAGGCATTGGTTGCCATTTTTTCTAGTTCAAGGATGGGGTCGAGAATCTTTGTAATTCCGTTGATTCCTATTCTGACCCAATCTTTATTAAAAACTGTGGCATAAATTCGATTATAAACTTGTAGCTTACTATTTCTTTTGACCACAATTCCTGTAAGCTGTAGTTCCTTTTCCAAAGGTTGATTCGTTGCTAAAAGACTTCCGCAATTCAGAATTTGACCATAAAGCTGTAATAAATTTTGCTTGTTTTGCAGACTGTAGAAAAAGCGATCTTGAATCGTTTTTAAATGTTCGGGTTGATCTTGGGTTTCCCAGTTTTCAATAATGTGTGATTGAATTAAGCTTTCTATAGCAGTTCTTTCGTTAATTTCATCCGGTAAATCTTGCGTAAAAATCAATTTACAAATTTTTTGAGTTAAAAAAGGTTGTCCGCCTGTCCACTCTAAAATAATATTTAAAACCTGTTGAGGATTTTTAACTTTTCCCTTTAACCCTTCCACTAAAGGATACACTTCTGAGGCATTAAACCCGCACATTTCAATCCCCCGCCCAATATTAAACGGTGTACTCCGATTTTTATCTCGAATTAAATCAGAAGGCGTTGCCACTCCAAATAAGGCAAAAGTAATGCGTTGATAATCAGTATTTTCGGCTCGTTTATTATGACAAGAACGAATTAGTGCAAAAAAGTTATCTATTGGGAAACTCAGGCTTAATACACTATCAATTTCATCTACAAAAATTACAATATTTTGATCGATCTGAACCAGTAAAACTTCTTTAATAAAATCCTGTAACTGTTGTAAATAAGATAAATCTTCTCGTTCCTGTAACCAATTCCGACGATTTAATCTTAAATTAAAACCACTAATCAGTTCTTTAATAATACCACGATACCACTGTTTCGGTGTAATCTCCTGGGATCCAATATCTGTTAAATCAATAACAGCACAAATAAAGCCTTCATTTTGCAGTCGTTTCATGGTTCGTATCATCAGGCTTGATTTTCCCATTTGCCGCGAATTTAAAACATAGCAAAACTCCCCAGCTTTTAATCCTTCATAAAGTTCATAATCTGCTTGTCGAACTACATAGCTTGCCGCTTTAGGTGGTAAGCTTCCCCCCACTTGATATTGATAATTGTGGCTATTTCCTTCACTCATAAATCAGTTTTTTATCTAGATTTTGTCTAAGCGATCGCAAAAATAAACCCGATATAACTGACAACGGGGAACAATATCATTTCCCGCCAACTTCACTAAGCCTAAACTATAGAGTTTATAAGTTAACATCGGTTCTAAGCAAACAGAATTATCCGCATGAATAACTTGCTTTAAAGCCGCCATTAATTCAGTATATTGTTGTAAATCAGACCATAATTCTTGCAAATGACTGCGATAAATCCCCTCTAAAGTTGGAGCTTTTTCTAATAAATTCTCTAAGGTAAAATCCGGTAAATTTTTAAGCATAGACAACGCCCGATCAATTAAAAAAGGATGTCCACCCACCCAATTAATTAAACTTTGAATTTGCTGAGAGTCTAAGGGCAGTTGATATTGTTGAGTTAATTCCTGAACCTGTTCTAGAGTAAACTCCGGTAATTCAATCGGTTCCCCCACATTAAAAGGTGACTTATTCACATCTAAAGGAATATAAACTTCAGTAGAATGCACAACAACTAATCGAAGCTTTTTCCATAATGAATTCCGTTTTGCTTTCTCATGCCATGACCGTAATAACCCTAAAAAATCCTCAGCAATATTATAAGGAAAAATTCGATCAATTTGATCGATACATAAAGTCAAAGGCTGACTAGAAGCAGACAATAAACAGTCTTCAAAATAAGTATTACAATTCACTTTACTACCATCTTCTTCATCCCAGAGTTCTTGTAACACTTCCCGTGAAATTCCCAGCTGTCGCCCCACACAACTACAAAACCAACGTAGGAATAAATCTAAATGACTTAAACTGTCTTCATCTGCATCTAAAAGATTGACATCAGCCGTGCGATATCCCTGTTGTTCTGCTTCTTGTAATAACCAATTCATCAACGTGGTTTTACCCATTTTTTTCGGGGCTTTAATCCGAATTAATGCACCCGGTTGTACTAACGTTTCATAACATAAAGACTCTAGTGTTGGGCGCTTTACATAATAGGAGATATCCTCGATGGGTAAAATTGCAGTCTGAGAAATGACTTTCCAATCTAAACCTAAAATATGACAAATTTCAATAAAATTCAGCCGATCGATGGGGATTCCATTAAAAAAATGACTGACAGTCGATCGGGCTAATCCTAACTCTTCCGCTAAAGCTTTTTGACTGGGACAACTATTCCGCCTGAGGGCAGATTTTACCAGTTTAACTTGATTGGGGGCAACATTCAGCGATCGCGATGACATAGTTACTTCACGCAGGGATCTGTTGATCATAGTGCCACTTGTCTAAGGTTGGCACAAGTCACTCATTTGATGCAACAGATGTTATCAAGTCAGTCATCAACTCACACACCTTAACCCACTTCTACAACCTAAACTCATTCTCTCATGGAGTTTGATAGAGATCGTCAACACTCAACCCTTCTGGAGGTGAGGAATTAATGAGAACAATTTCTACTTTAATTTTAGCGGTGATTATCAATTTGAACGGAGTTTGTGTTAATCTCGTTTGGGATGCTAATGTGGAGCGCGATCCGCCTATCAGCAATGACGGAGGTTCTCGGTTCCATCAACTCCCCGAAGATGACCTATAGCAAATACAGGTTGCCTTATGTGTTGTGCGACGATGATCATAACCAATCTGGCACGCGCTAGTTTATTGACTAATTGATGTAGAGACGTTAATAGATCTAATGTCTCTACTCACAATGACCAGCAGAATGACTCGACAAACATCCCCTATCAATACTATCTGGCTGGTGATGATTGTCTCCGCCACTGTCGTTGCCGCGTTTAAAGGCACTTTAGCTGATGTGACTCAGGCTTGCTTTGAGGCGGCTGAAACTGCGGTGACTTTAGCCATCGGTTTAATTGGGGGAATGGCGTTATGGTTAGGTTTAATTCAGGTGGTTGAGGCGGCTGGCGGCATGAGGGCGATCGCTCGTTTCATTCGTCCTGTGATGATCCGATTATTTCCCGATGTTCCCCCAGAACATCCCGCCATGTCTGCGATGGTATTGAATATGGCGGCGAATGCTTTAGGTTTAGGTAATGCAGCCACACCGATGGGTTTAAAAGCAATGGCGCAATTGGATAAATTAAATCCTCATCCCGGCACTGCAACCGATGCTATGATCTTATTTTTAGCCATCAATACTTCTTCGGTGACGTTAATTCCTGTGGGTGTGATTACAGTTCGCGCTAGTGCTGGGGTAGATAATCCGGCGGCAATTTTGTTACCCACGTTATTTGCCACAGTATGCTCCAGCTTAACTGCTGTTATTGTATCAAAATTGCTGGCTCATCGTCAATCTATTCCTGATTTAAATCCACCAGACACAATAGAAACAGATGAAATTCATCAAGAGATAACAGAAAATATCTCTGAGACTCGACAGCCGCCCTCAAAAATTAGTCAATTCATTTTCATCTTTTTGATTGGGGCGTTTGTAGTAGCAATTGTTCATCATTTAACTCAAACTGACCTGACGACATTAATCACACCTCAAACTTTTGAACAAGTCTCTAATGCCATAATTCCTGTACTAATTTGTGGGTTTTTACTTTTCGGCTATTTTCGCGGTATTCCGGTCTATGAAACTGTGACAGAAGGAGCAAAAGAAGGCTTCCAAATAGCAGTCCGAGTCATTCCATTTATGGTAGCAGTTTTTGTTGCAATTGGGATGTTTCGAGCCAGTGGTGCATTAGATTTAATCGCAGCAATTTTATCTCCTCTTACTACTCAAATTAGCTTACCCACCGAAGCATTATCAATGGCACTGATTCGCCCACTTTCTGGCAGTGGTGCATTTGGATTAATGTCTGAAATTGTAGAAAAAAATCCTAATAGCTTTTTAGCAGATCTCGTCAGTACAATGCAGGGTTCAACAGAAACAACTTTTTATGTATTAGCGGTTTATTTTGGCAGTATTAATATTGTTAACACTCGTTATACATTACTGGCTGCTTTATCTGCTGATGCGGTTGGTATGGTTGCAGCTTTAATCATTTGCCATATTACCTTTTAAAAGATTTACTTTATTGGTGTTCACGTACTTTCACTGAAAATATTTTCAATAAGTCTTGATAAATCAAAGTTCAAGAACCGTAATTTAACGGATGTAAAGCTGATACATCAAATAGTAGAGTAGTAGTAACTGAAGAAAAACGTCTGGATTCAAGTACTAGGTTCATCTACCGTTTCTAAAGTACTTTTGACTTTTGCTCACTTTAATAAATGAGGAATTACAATGATTACAACTATTGTCCTGGGTAGCTATAGTCTAACTTCTAGCCTCATTTTTTTGAAATATCTTCAAAACTTTTTAAAAGATACTACTACAGCGAATTCTGATAGCGCTTCTTGGAGCGTTCTGATTCTAGCTAGTCTATTCTGGCCGATTTCCTTACCTCTTTCTAAATTAGAGCGAAATGTACAAAAAGCTCAATCTTCATACTCTGATTCTAATACTCAAATAGATTTAATCTATTTTAATCGCGAACATCAAAATTATTCAAATTTTAAATTTGAGAAAATTAAAGCTGAAAAAATAGAAGCCTGACTTATTTTTTATTAAGATAGTCAAGTCAGGAATAGGAAATTAAAGCAGTTAAAGCGCTTGTTATTTTATATTTCCCTCACCGATGATTAATAACCTCAAATGATTGACTCAGGTTTCCTGCTGCTTTTAGTGATATAATCAGCCTCAGTTGCGATCATTACGATTATCTCGCCAGAGCAGTAGGAGTACCATAACGTGAGATTGGTGATATTAGGAGGCCCAGGGGCAGGCAAAGGAACTCAGGCTAACTGGATCTCTAACCAGATCCAGATTCCTTGTATTGCGACTGGAGAAGTTCTCAGAACTGCGATCGCAAATCAAACTCTACTCGGCGAAAAAGCAGAACCTTATGTTCAAATTGGAGAACTTGTACCGGATGAAATCATGATAGAATTCATTCGTCAACGGTTACTTCAACCGGATGTAAAACCGGGATGGTTATTAGATGGTTATCCGCGAACCGCATTCCAAGCAGAAGAACTAGATTTTTTGCTTGAAGATCTGCAACAACGTCTCAATTGGGCAATTTATCTTAACGTATCTAATTCTATTCTCAAAAGCCGTTCTTTACAACGTTCTCGCACAGATGACACACCGGAAATTATTGAACGCCGGATTCAATTGTTTGAGCAACGAACTATTCCTATTTTAGAATATTATAGCTTTCGAGGTCGGCTATTAGAAATTGATGGTAATCAATCTTTACAGCAGGTTCAGCAGGATATCCTTGCGGCTTTGGATCGCTAAAGATAAATACTGCTGTCTACATTGTAAACAGCAATATTAGTGAATATCACTTTGTTTGGCGTTGGAAAAATGCAGACAGTGGTTTAATCACCCTACAAAATCGCAAAAATTAGTCAATATTAATAAATGAAGGCTGAGTCAAAATTGAAGTATTAAAAGGATTGATTAAATCAGGGGTTCGGATAATGGGATCGCTGGAAACCTGTCTAATTAATGCTTCTTTATAAACATCATTGAGTCGTCTGGCATCATCAGCAATTAAAGTTTCAGGAAAAGCATTGAAAGTGGGAGGCCAAGGATAACTGATACCCAGGAAAAATGAAGATTGCCCCAAAAAAGATACCCCTTCAAATGTACTTCCAGAACTTCTAGAAACGGCTTGATTGAATTGGGTGGCAAAGGGTTGATAACCGGTGGAAAAATAGTATTCATCTGCATTCGCGGAGGGGACTGAGGCCCACACACTCACAGTTCCCAATACAGCTAACACACCACGGTAAAGTTTTGAACCGAGATTCATCTGAACTGTCCTCTTAAGAGATTTAATTTTTCGTTTGCCAACTCAGACAAAGACTGGCAAATTGAAGGATGGAACTTTCCCTTCCTATCTGCTTTATCTTAATGCATCAAAATTATGAGTCAACCATCAATAGACACAAATTTATCGATTTCGACCTTAAACTTGGAACAGTTGCGGACATGGTTACTGGAGTTTTTTTGTCAGTCTGCTTATCAAGAAGGGGATTTTGTCTTATCTTCCGGTCAGCGTAGCACCTATTATATTAATGGTAAGCAGGTGACGCTTCATCCTCAGGGGGCACTGGCAATTGGTCGTTTACTATTGGATATGCTGCCATCGGGTACTGAAGCGGTGGCGGGGTTGACGTTAGGGGCTGACCCCATGGTCAGTGCAGTCAGCGTGGTTTCAGCCTATGAGAATCAACCTGTGATTGCCTTAATTATTCGTAAACAAGCCAAGGGACATGGAACGATGGCCTATATTGAAGGGCCAGCCCTTCCAACGGGTGCTGAGGTGGTGGTTTTAGAAGACGTAGTGACCACAGGACAATCCGCCCTCAAAGCCGTGAACCGTCTACAAGATGCTGGTTATCAGGTGAATCAAATTATAGCATTGGTGGATCGACAACAAGGTGGTGCACAACTGTATCAGGAGGCAGGATTACAGTTTAAAGCCTTATTCACGATTGATCAGTTGAAGGCATGGAAATCCAACTCAGCAACAGAGCAGTGAGTCAATTATGAGTCAATGCAGCAAAAATCTGAGAATTAGATCTAAATTCCAAATAATTTTTGATATAATTTTACATAACGATACAAATTAGTCCTAATTATGAGGAGATTGTCATGGCAGGATTGTTCGGTTTATTCGGCAAAAAAGATCCACAAGATCAACAAGATTATTATTTAGAGCAAGACGATGCTCAAAGCTTTGGTAATGCTGAGTTTATGCGCCGTCAGCAACAAGTGAAGAAAACCTTCCCCAAAATTTCCGGGGGAAAACCGGTTACTCCGCCAAAAATTTCACCGAAAGCATCTTTCGATACCCCAAAATCTTCCAGTAGTTTCTCAACTGCGGCTTCTAATACAGAAATTCCTAAAGGGTCAGCTACCGAACGTCGGAAGGCTGACTCTAATATGGATATGTTCCGTGATATGGCGAAGAATTTGAAAAAGTAAGGCTTTAAGGGTTTGAAGTCTTCTGGGGGTTAGCGGCTAGATTAACTTAGCCTCCGTTGAGGGGTGGGTGAGTCTAGCCGCTATTTTAAAATAGCAATAAAATAGCGATCGCGATTATTGAGTGACAAACTACGGTATGCTAGATTTTGAAGGCTAAAAGGTAAGATGTATGCGATCGCGAATCTTTCCGGTTTTTCTGATTTCTGTCCTAATCGGAATGATAACTTGGTTTTGGGTTCCCCCGGCTTTAGCTGCTATCCAAGTCAAAGTTTCTGATGTCGATTACAAAGACTGTCCTCCTGAATTAGCAGAGGGCGCTATCTCAAGTTTTTCGAGTCAAAAAGCAAATTGTTTTCTCGTTACTGGATCTTTGAATAATACATCTGGTAAATATATTTATGATGCGGATGTTTTCGGTAGAATATATGACGTAAACGACAACCGGGTGATGCAAAACCGGACTCGACTGGGAGGCATTGATGAAGTTCCTCCTGGAGAAAGTGAATTTGAAATTCGGATTTCTGTACCGACAAACCTGCAACCCCCTTTAAAATTAAAGCAGTTTAAAGTATCAGGATTTGCGGGTAGAATTGGTCGTTAGTTCTCGATTAAATCTGCTATTTCCTCGGGTGGGTTAAGCCCAGAATAGATTGATGCTGTAACCCACTCTTTTAGTTTTTATCTGATATCCGGTTGATTAATCATCTTGTAGAGACATTACCTGTAACGCCTCTACACAGTGTTCTCAGTAGATGTTACGGCTGAAAGCTACCTTACTGAAACTCAAACGAACCAATATCGATCGCATCAACAATTCGGGTTAAACCCCGCTGATCGAAGTCTCCCGGGTCAGTAAAAGGATTAGAGAAGCTGTTATCCCCTGCATCAATTGCTGGACTACCTGCCAACAGGGCAATAGTGAGGGTTGTACCACCATTATCGGCAAGTGAACCGATTAATAAGGCATCTGCCATTATACCCACAATATCACCCTCTTCTCCATCAGTAAACCCATTCGCACCACTGGCATCTCCGATTAAGTTATTCCCCCCACTATTGGCAGGAAACTCACCAGGGGTAGAAATATCCGGGTCAATATCTGCTGTATTCCCTGCTACTAAAGTATTTTTCAGATTGGTAGCCCCCCCAATATTGCGGATACCACCGCCACGACCTGTACCATCGTCATTGGTTGCCGTATTCTGGGAAACTGTAGCATTAGTTAGGGTTAAGCTGGCAATAGAGTTGAATAAACCCCCGCCATTTTCTGCGCTGTTGCCGGCAATGGTACTGTCGGTAATATTGACCTGACCATCAATTACCACTACACCCCCGCCGTTGACGGCATTATTACCGGTAATGGTACTGCCATCTATATTCAGTGTACCGGAGTTGGCGATCGCACCCCCATTATTGGCAACACTATTTTGAATCACACTATCAATTAAGTTGACTGTACTGGAACTTGAACTAATATTAATCGCACCGCCTCGGCTACCGGATGTCGGTGTCCCTGAACCCGCATCTAGATTGGTTCCCGGTGCCAGTCCATCGGTTAAAGTCAGTCCTTCGATGGTAATATCGCCGCCATCAATAGTAAACAGACGGAAACCGTTTGCGGCATTCAGGGTGAGTTGGTTGGCACCGGGGCCATCAATTGCCACATCTTGGGTAATTGCCGGTAACGCTGCCACTAGGGTAATTGTTCCTGAGGCGGCTGTTTCTTCAAAAGTAACAGAATTAACTGTATCTGCACTTAAACTGGTGGCATTGTCTAACGCTTGTCGGAATGATCCTTCCAGGAGAGTGTAATTATCCTCACTATCGGTATCGGTGAGTTGAGTCACGGCTGTATCATTAGCAGAAATCGTAACCGTTGCTGCTGTAGCTTCTGGATCGATTAGGTAAGGTTGTGCGTCGGGGTTATCCTGTTCAACCAATGTTAAGGTTAAAGACTCATTCGCCTCAGCTTGAGGGTCGTCAATAGGTTGCAGCAACACATCGATACTGGCTTGGCCATCGGGAATGGTAACAGTAACAGTATTACTATTACTCATCGGTAGAATTTCATCCCCCACGACTAATTGATAATCTTCTGAAGTAATCAGATCTTCTGTTACACTCAGATCCACTATCAAATCTCCAAAAGTATTGGGGGCGCGGTTAATCCGGTAAAGACCATCCTCAGCTTCTGGATTAATGAGACTAATTTCAGTGGCAACAGAGGTTTCAGCGGTAATTGAAACTGTTGCGATATCATCATTGCTTAAAGTCAGAATCGTACTGGGTTGCAGTGTCCCTGCTTCACCGCCTGTTTGTTCGCTACCGTTTTCATCAATAATCCGAAATTCAGCAAAATTAAGTTGTAGGCTTTCATCATCTTCTACTAACAGATCTCCGAGGATTTCCAAGGGAACCGTTTGGGAGGTTTGATTGGGGTTAAACGTTAGGGTCAGTGTAGTACTATTAAAATCTTGACCGGCTGTTGCGGCTTGTGTGGCATCAGTGGCTATGCCAGTGGGAACGACATTGACCTGTGAAGTCACCGTAATATCCCCTTGACGGCGAACTTCAACCACCTCAGTTATAGTGGTCTCATCCCCTTCATCTATGGTGTAATTGCCTTGAACAAAATTGTAGATAGGGGGAGAATCATTATCTTCAATTAACAAGGTTGCTGTAGGGTTGGTCGCCCCTGCTTGTCCGCTGGGATTAAAGTTAGCAAAGGAAAGCGCCACCGCTTCAGATCCTTCCGCTTCCTCATCATCCAAAATATCGAGAGAAATCACCTGACTATTTTCACCTTCGGCAAATTCAACGGTGACTGTGGTGGGAGTAAAATCTTCTCCGGGTTCGGCACCATTTTCAGGAGTAGTGGCTAAATTAACGTTGACAGTAGAGGCTTCGGAAGTATTCCCAGAACGAATTATAGTAATGACATTGGTTGTGCCAACATCTTCGCTAACGGTGTAAGTTGCAGTACTAAAGTCATAGGTAGGAATATCATCATCATCAGCAATAATCAGTTCGGCTGTGGGGTTAATTGTTCCTATCAGTTGGCCTTCGGGGGGTGCTAAACTCAGTTGAATCGTGCGGTTTGGATCAATTTGGGTGTTGCCAAATAGAGTAATCGGAACGGTTTTAGAGGTTTCATTGGCAGCAAAATCAACTGTGACCGCAGCGGGTGCAAAATCTTGATCGACAGTAGCATTCACCCCGGCCAGTTCCACTGTCACTGAAGAAGGGTCGGCAACTCTCCCGGTTCGATTAACAGTGACGACTTCAGCAATATTTTCTTCGTTACCTTCTGGTGTGGTAAACAAACTTTCACTGAAATTGTAAGTCAGGGGGCCATCATCATCACTAATGGTTAAAAGTGCTGTTGGATTAGCCACTCCGGCTTGTCCGGCTTCTATTTCACTGCCATCATCGACAAGAACCCTAAAGTTATCCAATGACAGGTTAATGGTTTCGGCGGGTTCTTCGAGTTCATCTACAAACAGTTGAACAATGGTAGATTGAGTGGTTTCACCTGGTGCAAATGTGAGGGTAACGGGTTCTGGAGTGGGGATATAATCTTCATCCGGGGTTGCAGTACCGGGGGTGAGGAGAACATCAATTTGAGATTCAACATTGGTGACAAAAGATCGTTCAATAGTGACCTCAACCGCTTTAGTTTGAGAAGTATCTGGGTTATCGGGATCGGGATTTCCTTCTAATGCAATAAAGTTACTTTCGGTAAAATCATAAACCGGCGGATCGGGGGGGGGATCGTCGTTGGTAATACTGGCAATTGCCGATTGATTATTGAGGTCGGCTATATAAAGAAAACCGGAGTCATTTACCCTCAATTCAACCGTTTTATCGGAGTCAAATATATCATTATCAATGGGAGTAATCGTCACCGTTGCTGTTGATGAACCCCGATTAAAGGTGACACTGCCTACACCCTCGACGATATCAATGCCTGCCACTTGATAATCTGTGCCAAGAACTGCATTTCCCCCTAAGGTAAAATCAACCTGTAAAGCGGTATTCAGAGTGCCTCCACTGCGGGTTAAAGTGTAGCTAAAACCCTCATTACTATTTTCTGCGATCGCCTCTGGAGACACTGAAACACCCACCGCAGCAATGGAAGGCGGCTCAAATATGGGAAGTTGCACATCAGGCAAGGAAGGTACTGGAGGAGTTACAGGCCCGGAGGGGGCATCATCATCAATCACAGTCACTGCCAGTTCTCCGGTTCCTGCAATTGTTGCACCGCCAATGGGTTCACCCAGTAAAAAGTTTAAGTTTTGAACGCCTGTGAATTCTTCATTATCACTCAGAGGAATAGAGATTAATTTAAAGCTTTCAAACGGATCAAATTGAATATTAACGGTTGCGGCTTCAAAGCGTTCTTCGGGTAAAAACAGGGTCACTCCTGGAGAAATATCGTTCTCATTTAAGGGTGCACCAATCCGTTGAATTCCCACTTCTAAAATCTCGTTTTGACCTTCATTAGCGACTAATGCGGTCTCGGTAAATCCAATAGCTGCCGTAATGGTTGTAATCGATTTTGTAAATCTAAAACTATTGATAGTATTGCTTTGAGTGGCTTCTAAAATGGCTAAAGCTTCACCGGTTTCTGTCTCAAAAATAGTCGTATTATTACCCGTTTGAACAAAGTTTAAATCTGAAAATTCTAAATCTCCATCTAAACCAATCAAATCAAATCCCGGTCGAAAATCTGTAATAATATCGGTATCATTACCATTACGTCCCACACCCAGTACAAACAGATCTGAACCCGCGCCACCCGTTAATATATTTGCGTTTAAGCCCGTATAAAGGATATCATTACCGCGATCGCCAAAGACAATATCATCCCCTTCTTCATTCAAGAGAGTATCTGCGCCTTTGCCACCATAAATAGCATCATTCCCGGCTGTGTCCTCAAGGCGATCATCCCCTTCATTACCGAGAATGAAGTCGTCTCCTAGATTACCTTGAAGTGTATCATCACCTAATTCACCAAACAGGGAATCTGAACCTTTGCCACCATAAAGGACATCCGAACCTTGTCCCCCATGAAGAGAATCCGATCCTTCATTTCCATACAAGGAATCATTTCCTTGAAAACCCAATAGGGTATCATTTTCGGCGAGTCCCTCAATAAAATCTGCCTCAGTTGTACCTTCTAGAAAGTCTGGGTTAGAAGTTCCGATAATATTCGCCATTAGATTATTATTTTAAGAATGGACAAGTAAACGAGCATATTGTAGTTCACCACAGAAGAAATTCCGAGAGGTAAATTAACACAGAATGACTAGTCTGTGTTAGTTATGTCCAGAAAAGTCAAATACCAACTTGACAAAAATATGAATTCAGTCATTAGTCATCTAATTTAAGTCAGCCAGTAGAAAATTACCTAGGGATATCAACTTAACACTTCACTCCCAACAGTTCAAAACTCAAATAGAGGGACTGAGGATTAGGATTCTTGTGTTTCAGCTTACCCAGATTTGCGACTTTTCATATCACGAACTTCACTAAATTTTTGCTATTTTTTGAGTTTTTTCTAGTTTGTTGAATAGCCGATCCTCACCTTTCTCTGTAACAGATTGTAAAGTAATTCCCCGGCAATCATTAAAGTTCGTTACAAGATCGACCATCAAGTCGAAGAATTATGATACTGTCTTAGGGCAGATTGTTAAATAATATTGAGCTAACAGGAGGAGAGTTCTTTGAATTTAGATTCAACACAGTACCCAAGCTGTTCTCTACGTCATGATGTCAGTGAGTATGTTGCTGACCTTCAGCTTCATATGACGTTGCAAGCTCGTAATTTAGTTCCCACATTGTCTCAGGCTAGAGATAGTCGTGAGCAACTGCTTCATCAAACCCAGGTTTATTTTGAAAAATTAGCCTCTCGTCAAACTTCTGTCTAGAAGCTAAGTAGGGATGCCAATTTGTTTTGTTAAGGGATTTGGACAGCTTCGGATCATTACACTAGCACCCTTTGCCGCCAGATCGGCTGTTCAACACCTGAAAACTTGAGAAAGTGTAATTATTTAAGGATAAAAAAGATAGAGATATCAGATTAGGTAGCAAACCATTGATATAGCTAACCTAAATCATTCGTGAACAGAGATTAGCCAGAAACTGAACCACAGCAAGGATCGCGCTTGACAATTCAAGTCCAGCTATAGTGACGAAACAGTCAACTCATTTTAGCGACAAAAATATCAATTTAAGCTTAACTTTAGTGATACTAACACAACTATTCTTTTAAGGGAATAGGGTCTAAACCATGTTTGCTCAAGTTTACTATTTACTCCGGGCTAAAGCGGATGGTAATTACCTAACGGCTCATCCCCACCCCGATCATCCTCAAGCCTATCTTCTCCTGTTTTCTGAACAGTTTGAGGCCCTGAGCTATCTTAACAAACACGCTCTCCGTTTAGCCTCTAAGTTTGCAGTTGAATCAATTACAGGTTCTCAAATCAAAGGGATTCTAACACGTTGGGGTTTCGGGGGAATTGCCTTAGTTAAAGATCCTCTATTGCCCCAGGTTGAGTTTATGACAATGACTTCCAGCTAAACTCATTTCAACTTTGACAGTAAATAGAATATTCCTGCCCCCATTCCCAAAAGCAATACAATCAATAGTGGAGTCGGTAAAGATAGACAGACTCGCAATCCATTGGATGAAAGATGGAAACTCATAGAAGTCGATCAATAATCTGCTACTTCTATTCTAAAGCTATTTTGCTATAACATCTGCTTGGCTCAAAATATAACTGGATTTTTGATAAAGTCCGGTTGATTACTGGTGCGGTGTTGACATTGTAATACAAAAATAATACAATTAAATTAACACAGTAAAATGAATTAATTAAAAATGCCATACGAAACCTTAAAGCTTTCCAGCCCTAAACCTGTTTTATCCTGGGCAAATCATGACCTGGCAGCCCAAGAAACTCAAATGGCAAAAAATGTTGCTGGGTTACCTTTTGTGTTTAAACACGTCGCCTTGATGCCGGATGTTCATTTAGGTAAAGGCGCATTAGTGGGTTCTGTTTTAGCCACCAAAGAAGCAATTATCCCAGCGGCTGTTGGTGTTGATATTGGCTGTGGTATGAGTGCCTTAAAAATGCCTTTTACCGCAGATAAATTAGAGGGTAAACTGAAGCAAATTCGCCAAGAAATTGAAGCAGCTATTCCTGTAGGTTTTTCTGAAAATAAAGACGCAGAAAAATCTGTTTTAAATTGGCAGGGTTGGCAACAGTTTAAAGATTTGCATTCCAAAGTGCAAGATCGAGAGAGAAAAGCAATTAAACAAATGGGATCGTTAGGAGGTGGGAATCATTTTATTGAACTTTGTTTAGATACAGAAAATAATGTCTGGCTGATGTTACATTCCGGCTCTCGCCATATTGGTAATATTTTGGCTCAACGCCATATTAGCACAGCAAAAGAATTGGCTAGATTAGCAGAAACCAAACTACCCGATCCAGATTTAGCCTATTTTGTTGCCGGAACTTCCGAATTTACTGCTTATTGGCATGATTTACAATGGGCACAGGATTATGCTCGGTATAATCGTGATATTATGATGGCAAGATTTAAGCGAATTGTTGAAAAAAATATTGCGGGGGGTAAACCTACAAAACCATTATTATCAGTAAATTGTCATCATAATTATGCAGAAAAAGAACTGCATTTTGATCAGGAAGTTTATGTGACTCGTAAAGGTGCAGTCCGGGCGCAAGAATCGGACTATGGAATCATTCCAGGTTCAATGGGGGCAAAATCTTTTATTGTCAAAGGCAAAGGTAATCCTGAAAGTTATTGTAGTTGTTCTCATGGTGCCGGACGGTTAATGTCTCGAACTAAAGCAAAAAAACGCTTTAGTGTGGATGATTTGATTCAACAAACTCAAGGAGTTGAATGTCGGAAAGACTCAGGGATTTTAGATGAAATTCCAGGGGCTTATAAATCGATTGATGAGGTGATGCATCAGCAACAGGATTTAGTCGAAGTTGTAGCAACTCTAAAGCAAGTGGTTTGTGTAAAAGGCTGATATTATTCTGTAGAGGTGTTCGATGGGAATATCTCTACTTGACTTTAAGAGTAAGACATTTCAAGACGTTGGTCTGGTGAAATGTTTTATAGAAGCTATTTGAGATCTTTGTAAAAGAGTATAATGAGTTATGAATAGATCTGTGTTGTCTGAGATTAGATAATTTCTGCTTAACTGCTGTGAGACAAACAATTTAAAATCGATATAAATGTCAAGATTTTATAATATTGTTACGAAAAGTAATAGGTATTAATTTTACGAATTTACTGACGGGTTGGCGCGCGCGCCAAACATTTTCCGTCGGGGGTTGACAGCTCGAAGTGAGATTTTGTATGATATGAGATATAGAGTAAGATTGAGAATAGCTATACCTAAAAACTAAAATATTTCTACAATCATTGGGATATATCCTCTTCAAACCCTGATTCTATCGTACAACTTATAGTAGTCTAACTGAGTTCAAGCCACTTCAAAAGTATCCAGAAAGAACTTATATTGAAGACGATGGATTTAGGGTAGGTTGACAAAAACAAAAAAGTATGCAATTCCTTCAAAAGTCAGTCTAAATTGTAGAGTAAGTTATCACCTCTTCTGATCTTGATATTTTAGTCAATATAGAGCTCGATCCCCTCAAGGGTTCTATAAATTCTGGTAATGGTCAGGGGATTTTTTATAAAATAGAATCAAGAGACATCTCAATTAATTAAACTATGTTGCAAGATAGACCTGAGTCAGTATCTAGTCCTTCAGAGACAAATCGACAGGTTTTAGTTTGTCAACATCAATCCTGCCAACGTCATGGCTCTGAAGCGGTTTTAGAGGCCTTTGAGCAATATTCTGTTCCCGGTGTCACTGTTGAATGTAGTGGCTGTCAAGGGCAGTGTAATATAGGGCCAACTGTGCGAGTTTTGCCAGATGAGACTTGGTATTATCGAGTGCAACCAGAAGATGTCCCCAGAATTGTGGAACAGCATTTACAGCAGGGTCAGCCTGTGACTGACAAGCTGAACCCTAGAATTCATGCTCGATATTACAGTTATTGAGCAATAGACAATACCCACTCCTGAATTAAAGCATTAACTTGTTGGGGAACTTCATCATGGGGACAGTGACCCGCTTGTAGAAAATTTTCCGTCAGTTGGGGATAATATTGACGAAACTGAGCGCTGCGTTGACGACAATTAATCCAAGGGTCAGCTTCTCCCCACAGCATTAGTAGGGGACATTGGAGTTGATTGAGTAAGACATCCACTTTATCCCCTGAAGGAGTTCTAAAAATAGAGGCAAATACTTTAGCCGCACCCGGTGTACAGGAGGGACGATAAATATCTTCCACCAGTTGCTCGGTAATAGCGCTGTGATCGAGATAAACTTTTTTGAGGGTGTTACGAATTACAGACCGTCTACGAGTCCACTGGAAGATGAGAAAACTGACCCAGTCTCGCTGAAATAACCATTTTGTGGTTTGGCCAATGGTGCGTTGTAACCGAGGAGGTTCTGGTGTGGGTTGAGTTGTAGAAAATGGCCCGGCACTATTGAGTAAAATTAGACCTGCCACGGAGTCGGGATAATAGACAGCAGTGGATAAGGCGGCGTATCCCCCCAGAGAGTTGCCTGCTAAAATTGCAGGCTGACCAATAACAGATGTAATAAATTCATGGAGTTGTTCCCGCCAAAGCTGACCACTATATTGCAATTCTGGCTTAGCAGACCGCCCAAACCCAAGTAAATCAATTGCCCAAACCTCAAAGGTTTGAGAGAGTTCCTGAATATTTTTTCGCCAGTGATCTGTTGATGCGCCAAACCCATGAACGAGAAGAAGAGGAGGACGTTGAGGATGAGGCACTCCCGCACGAATATAATAAATCAGTTGATCCTGCCAATTCCAGTAAGTTCCCGGAATAGTGGAGATATGAGCAGGTAAAGTGACCGACATAATTATAAATATTTGTTAAGTTTTGTATAAAATACTATCATATTTTCGGGAATTTGCATGGAAATAGCTGAGCTAATTTTATCCCTATACCTGAACGATCAATTAGCCTTTAAGCTTTAGCAGATCGTGGTTTTCAGCTTTTGTAGTATATTGTCGAGCAAAAAATACACCAACTATTTTAATGTTAAGTAGTGTTTTTTGGGAACGGTTTTGGTAATCTAAAGATAGAGCAGGCATAGAATCATCCTTCCTCAAGGAGTTGATTTGATCTTACAGATGCTTGGTGTAAACAGTGAAAACCCTATTTTGATTAAATGGATTTAACATCCCGATGATTACTTCTAAGACAAGGTAGCCTAAACTTAAAGGTTGTTGAGAAGGCCATCAACATTAAATCACCTGATTAAGGTAGTCTTCCCTGACGTTAGCCAAAAACGAAAGTTATCAGATTACCCCAGTATAATAGAAGCTGTAGGGTTTGATTCTGAAGCCTCAGCAGTGTGCTCATCAGGATGATCGCCCAAATGGGGAGTGCCCATACCTGAGAAAGAATGACACTGAACAATCAGGGAACAAACGCCTTATTACTGGAATGGAGGACTAAAGATGTTAAGCAGCAAAGGCACTTCCGATACCGAGTCTATGAAGTAGGCAGAGCCGACTCACCTACTGAAATATTTAGACAGCAGATTCTCCACTATACGTGAGAGGTTACCGTAGAAAATCGTTTTTCTATGGTTCTGTCAAACGGTATTCAATTCAATTGCAGGGGAGAAGTTATGAAGATGCAGGGTGTGAAATTTATACACCTGAACACAAGGGAGTTTTCTGAGTGGTTGCAGTAATATCGCGTCCGGTTACACGCAACTGGGTTACCATCAGTTTTGCGTCTACATTATACCTTTGTCCAATTCTCGATTTGCTACTGGCTGAAATTCCGGATCAGTGGCACACAGAAATCAGACTAGGACTCCAGGAGGCATTAGTGAACGCAGTCAAGCATGGTAATAGATTAGACCCCAGTAAGACCATTGTTGTGCGTTTTTCAGTGGTTGAGAAGCAATTTTGGTGGATTATTTCCGATCAAGGTTCTGGGTTTACCCCTCCTTGTGGATGTCATCCTCTAGAAGCTTTAGACTATAAAACCTTTGATGATTCTGATGTCCCTTCGGAGGGTAACGAATGCGGACGAGGTTTGTTCATTCTTCACCAAGTTTTTGATTGGGTCGAATGGAATCGTCAAGGAACGGAGCTAACACTGTGTAAGGAAATGACCTCATAATTTGCCAACCTTATCCATTGATCGGTCAATAATTGGAGTCCCATCTCCATTAACTCTCTAGTCCTTAATCTCCCGATCAGATAATCTACGGTGAAGGTTGATTATAAGTTGGGAGGTCTTCCCTGATTTCCATGAGAGGGACAAGGTGGTGCTGAGATAGATCGATCTAACCATCCAACGGCTTGATTTAAGCGGGGGATGACTTCATCAGGTTGCTTTTTAAGCAAAAACACTAAAGCTGAGGCAACTTGTTCAGCAGCCCGAGCTTGACGGTTAGATTTGAGGCGATGCCAATCTCGCTCGTTAATTGCAAGTCGTTCTAGCAAAATTTGCGCCAATTCTAGGTCACTCAATTCCCTTAATCTCTGGAGTTCAGGGTTGTCGGGGGATGTAGAAACTAAAGGAGAATGGGACATAGAGTTAACCTAGAAGTTCAATAGTACAATTGAGCTGAGTATTTAGTTTATCATAAGTACTTCTGAGCAAAAAGATAACCCATTTTAATCAATGATTCGTGGAGACTTGCATGAGTACCCAGAAATAGAAGAAGCGATTTTAACCGTTGAGCGATCGCTGTTTGCCCTCAAAGAACGCTACAATCAAGTTCAGCAGGACGGGCGTCGTCAGGCTGAACTCGATCATCGCATTGAGGAAATTTTACCAGAATTGCGGCACAATCGAACTCAGCAGATGCAGGAAGAATTAAAGCAACTCGAAGCTGAGTTAGAAAGCATTGAACTCAATCTTGAAAGTCATCTGTTTACTTGGAGTAGCTTGAAAGAACCTTTTTGGCAAGCTATTCGGTTTGGTGGAGTTGGGGTGATCCTGGGGTGGTTATTAAAAGCTTTTGCGCGATAACAGAGATGACCCTACCCTCACGATTCTCAAAAGGGATATCCTATTGCCTAGGCGAAGCGCTACCAAATAATCTTTTTTAGGATTGACGAATTCGGTCAATATTGTGTCAACATAATAAGAGTGAGAACACAGTATAGTCCCCTCAATTCACTCCGATTGGGCAACTGGTTTAAATTAATTTGCGGAGCCAGTTACCAACACCTTCCTGCGGTTCGGAATCTGACATTAGCCTACACCCTCGCAGGTGCAGACTGTGTTGACGTGGCGGCAGACCCTGCTGTAATAGCAGCGGCTAAAGCCGGTCTAGAAATAGCGAGGCCGTTGGGAGCAATTGCCGCTGAAAAAGGATTTCACTACACAGGTCAACCGTTGTTGATGATTAGTCTCAATGACGGGGAAGATCCTCATTTTCGCAAAGCAGAGTTTGATAGCACTGCTTGCCCTGTAGAATGTTGGCGACCCTGTGAAGCGGTCTGTCCTGCCGAAGCAATTGCCTTTTCCGAAGCAGCCTCCGGAGTAATTGATGCTTTATGCTATGGCTGTGGTCGGTGTCTACCCGTTTGTCCGAGCAATTTAATCAACGCTCGTTCTTATGTTTCAACTCCCGCATTAGTAGCTCCTATGCTGTTATCCAACGGAGTTGATGCGGTTGAAATTCATACCCAAGTTGGCAGAGAACACGATTTTAAACGACTTTGGGAAAATGTGCAACCCAGGGTAAATCAACTTAAACTGATTTCGATCAGTTGTCCCAACCATCCGGATTTAATTGAGTATCTCTTAGCCTTGTCTGAAATCATTACCCCCTTATCTTGCGATCTGATCTGGCAAACAGATGGTCGCCCCATGAGTGGGGATATCGGTGCGGGAACGACAAATGCCAGTATTAAACTAGCCCAAAAAGTACTCGCTGCTGATTTACCTGGATTTGTACAACTGGCGGGGGGAACGAATCAATCCACAGTGGCAAAACTGAGAACTTTAGGTTTACTACCCTCGACCGCGCCTGTCTTAAGGGATAAATCTTGCTCTCAATCCTGTGGTGTTGGGGGGATCGCTTACGGGAGTTATGCCCGTACTTTATTATCCACTATTTTAGAACAACTTGAATCAATGCCAATATCTGCACCAACGACAATTAAGCCAACGAATGGGGCGCGAGTCGTTGGTACACTAGAAACCCAACCCGATGTTCTGTGGCAAGCCGTGAGTTTAGCCCATTCCTTGGTTTCCCAACTCAAAGGCTTTCCTCTAGAAACTTGATGGTTATTTGCCATTAATAACCCAGCATTTATCAAAGATTTTGAATAAACGACTGTTGTGAATATGCAGATCACAGACGACCTGAGAAAATTATTAGATGTAGTTCCCGACAATATTCGGCAGAACATCGAGTTACATCCGCAACGAGACAGCTTGATTGAAATTGTGATGGATTTAGGTCGCCGCCCAGAAGCGCGGTTTCCCTCGGGGGCGCAATATCTGTCCGAGACTCCCGTATCCTGGAATGACCTGAATGATTGTATTTCTCAAATCGGTGAATTTAGCGGAGATAATCGCGCTGGAATTGAACAAACTCTACACCGAATTAGTGGGATTCGCAACCGGACTGGAAAAGTAATTGGGTTAACTTGCCGCGTCGGTCGGGCCGTTTTCGGTAAAATTGGCATGATCCGAGATTTAGTGGAAACGGGTCAATCGATTTTGATGTTGGGCCGGCCTGGTGTGGGGAAAACTACCGCCTTGCGGGAAATTGCCCGAGTCTTAGCTGATGAACTGGAAAAACGGGTGGTGATTATTGATACCTCGAATGAAATTGCCGGAGACGGGGATATTCCTCATCCGGCTATTGGTCGCGCCCGTCGGATGCAGGTTGCCCGCCCCGAATTACAACATCAAGTGATGATTGAAGCGGTGGAAAACCATATGCCGGAAGTGATTGTGATTGATGAAATTGGGACAGAATTAGAAGCATTAGCAGCGCGGACTATTGCTGAACGGGGGGTTCAGTTGATTGGGACAGCCCATGGCAACCGGATCGAAAACTTAATGAAAAACCCGACTTTAGCCGATTTAATTGGGGGTATTCAAGCGGTTACCCTAGGGGATGATGAGGCCCGCCGTCGCGGTTCCCAGAAGACGGTACTCGAACGCAAAGCCCCCCCTACGTTTGAGATTGCTGTTGAGATGTTAGAACGCGATCGCTGGGTCGTCCATGAGTCCGTTGCGGGTACAATTGACAGTCTGTTAAGGGGAATTCAGCCGGTTTTACAAGTGCGGACAATGGATGACTCCGGACAGGTGACAATTGTTGAAGAACAATCTACCCCCACTTTACCGAATCATATTGCGATTCCCCCAGAACGGCCAACAGGCAAGCGTAAAGGGAGTGTGAATGTGCCCGGAGTGAATGGGTTAAAGGGTTCAGGGAAAATGATACCTGTCCCGACTGAAGTCGGGACAGCACCGACACGCTCTTTTGAACAGTTGTTAGATGCTTCATTGAGTCCTCGTCTGTCTGCTGTACCGGAAAATGGTACTGCTTTTGCTGGGCTTGGCCCTAATGGGGAAGATTTACCCTTACATATTTATCCTTATGCGATCGCCCGTCATCAAATTGAACAGGTGATTCGCAGTTTAAATTTACCCGTTGTGGTCACGAAAGATATTGATAGTGCTGATGTGGTTTTGGCATTGCGATCGCATATTCGTAACCAGTCTAAGGTTCGACAAATGGCAAAAGCCCGTCAAGTTCCGATTCATGTGATTAAATCCGGTAGTGCCCCCCAAATTGCCCGGGCATTGCGACGGTTGTTACACATGGAAGATCCCAATACACCGGAAATTCCGGAATTAGATATCTTTTCTAGTAGTGGTTCAAATGATGAGTTGGAAGCCTTGGAAGAAGCCCGTTTAGCTGTGGAACAAATTGTGATTCCTAAAGGGCAACCGGTGGAGTTATTACCCCGTCCGGCAACAGTTCGGAAAATGCAACATGAATTGGTGGAACATTACCGGCTAAAATCTAATAGTTTTGGAGAAGAACCTAATCGGCGATTAAGGATTTATCCTGCTTAATAGTGGGTTTGACAAAGTAGTCGTCTGTCAACTTTTTGATGGGTAGCAATGGGCAATAGTGCGTGGTGCGTCATTGACGCACCCTACAGTCTAGGCTTATTTTTGTTAATCTGGTATTACCCTAAGTTGTATTAAGTTAGGGAGAGAATACTATGAATTA
>CAYNXM010000370.1:0-8919 GCA_964401105.1 uncultured Lyngbya sp.
GAGAGGCTAAACAGACGATTTTCAAAGATTCCGTTTTGCAGGAAGTGATCGACTGCGGTCGTCAATCCAGCAGCTACAACTGTAGCTACGTCGGGATTTAACGAGAGATATTGTTCTGGATCAAATAGATCGTTAAACTTCAGATTTTGTTGTTTTCCAAATTTAATCAAGTGTTGGAAAACACTCATTTGATTGATTTGTAATTCTTCTGCAACACCTGAGTTTAATTCTAGGTATTTTTGAGTCTTGAAAAAATGACTAAACTCTCGTTGTTCAAATTGTCCAGCTTGTAAGAAGTGTGAAGCCGCAGTTATTTCACCATTCTGAACCGCTAAACCGATATCAACGTTGAGTTCGAGATAAGCTTTCGTACTAAAGGTGTAACTGAACTCCCGTGACTCAAATTGTCCGAAGTTCGTGAAGTGTTCTAAGGCGCGACTCCGCAGGTATAATTGTTTAGCCTCTAAATCTGTTTCTCCCGGAAAAAACGCTTCAAAGTCACTTTCAAATACTTCAACTAAATCTGGATTTAATTCCAGATAGTCTGACATTTCAAAAATATTGCTAAAAATTCGACCTTCAGAACGACCAAAGGCGAAGAAATGTTCTTTTGCAGTCAGTGTTATAGTACCATTTGCGATTGCTTCTTGAACATCTGGGTTATTTTCTAAATATGTTTCTTCATCAAAACATAAATCTAGAATAGTATCCATTTGAGGGGTTTCAACTAATAAGGTGGATTCCATAATTGAGTTCAGTCTCCGTGATTTTTACAGTAGTTAATCAGATTAATCAGTTGATTTATCCTAGCTAAAAGGCATTCTCTATACTTTTTCAGCAAAGCTATTGAATCAACTCATAGAGCGATTTTGATCAAAGCTGCTAATATTTCTAAGCCACACCCATAAAAATAAAATTGCTAGCTTAAACAACTGATTTAAGGTAAAGATCAAAATGATTTTGTGTTTTTCAATGTTATATTGCTCCTATCTTCAGTTTAATGAGACTCAGTGAACTTCTCGTGAAGGATTCATGAGAAGTTTTTAATCCCATTAATTTACTAATTTAAATTATAGGAAATATCACCTGATTTCCCATCCGATTAACTACGGTTTTTTTGAATCATTTTATAAATAGAACTCAGTGATTTTACGGAATTTTTAATAAATCCATTAAATAAGCCCAGTCTTCAAAGAGGCTGGGCGACTCAGTATAGGTATCTTTTAAATTAAATCTTGCCAGAATGAAGGGTACTTCAGTTGAAGGGATCGCAGCACCAACTTAACGGAGGTGTAAAAAAATACAACCTACAATACACTCGATTCTATGATTTTTAGCTCATACTCATGTATGACGAACTCACTGAGGTTAAGGTTCCCAAAAAGTTCAATTAAACAGACAGACGATATCCCATCCCTCGTAGGGTTTCAATTTGGCCAGTGCCTAACTTTTTGCGAAGATAGCCAATATAAACATCCACAATATTTGATCCAGGATCGTAATCATAACCCCAAACCTGATCGAGAAGTTGTTCCCGACTCAAAACTTGACCGGGATGACGCATGAGAGTTTCTACAAGCTGAAATTCTTTAGCAGATAATTTAACTGGGCGATCGTTGACACAGACTTGACGAGTGTACAGATCTAAGCGAATTTCTCCGTGTTGCAAGAGACGTTCTTCTTTCGTTGTGGCGATCGCAGGTTGTCTTAACCGCGCCCGGACTCGGGCTAACAGTTCTGCAAAGCGAAAGGGTTTGGTCACATAATCATCTGCCCCCACTTCAAAACCCGTTACTTTGTCCTCGACTTGATCGCGGGCACTAAGAATAATAACGGGGAGGTTTTCACCTTGGCCTCGAAGTTGTTGTAGAACTTGGAAACCGTCTTGTTGGGGTAAATTTAAGTCTAAAATCATTAAGTCAAATTGACAGCTTAAAGCCTTATCGATCGCATCGGCTCCATTGTTTGCTACCGTGGTAGTAAAGCCATTGGCTCGTAATCCTTTTTCAATAAACGCCGCAATTCGGGGTTCATCTTCAGCTATTAAAATCCGGCTCATTCAATCACACCTGATAACGGAGTAAGAGTTCAGTAGATCACCCAATTACCATGTCTAACGCAATTACTATTTGAACCGTCGGTTTGAGTATGACACGTTAGCGGTGAGGGGCGAATGTTGTGTGTGACAGTTTATCATCTTGACTATAAGATCGCCCAGTGACTTTGAAATTATTAAGTTTTATAAGCAGATTCTAGGATTATTGCCCCATACTCTCTAAAATCAAGCCAACTCAAGTCAGGAAATATAATGAATGGACATTCAATGATCAAAAAAATTGTGCTTCTGCCTTGTCTGTGTCTACTGTTAACTCTCTTTGCCATTAGTTGTGGTGGACAAACCAGTTTATCGGACTCAGAAAATCGAGTGGTTGCCGTCGCCAATATCCAGGGTGCCCCTGATTCTAACTTATCTGGAACTGTAACCCTGATTCAAACACAAACTGATGGTATTTTACCCACCGTGGAAGTACAAGCCGATATTGCTGGCTTACCGCCTAATACAAAACATGGGTTACATATCCATCAAACTGGCAAATGTGAACCCGATTTTAAAGCGGCTGGTGGACATTTCGACCCAGGCCCGTTTGGCGAAACTAATCCTGATGCCAACCATCCTTTTCACATGGGGGATTTACCTAATTTAGTTGCTGACGCGGAAGGAAACGCCACTTTAACTCATCGGACTAATCGAGTCACACTGAATCCGGGGCCACTGAATTTATTTGATACAGATGGCAGCGCCATTATTGTTCATGTCGATGAAGATCAAGGCACAACTGGCGTTCAAGGCGGCGCAGGGGGCGGTCGTTTGGGGTGTGGTGTCATTGAGTCCCAATCTTAATCTCACTATTTCTAGGCAATAGCATCATCACGAGCAATTCGCCTAGAAATAACTTTTACTATCTTTATCGTCGTCTTAAAAACTTATACCTAACGGCACGCTATTACGATGGCACAACGCTACAGAATCACGCAACGCTATTGCGATGGCCCAACGCGACCCTTCCCGCCATTGGCGGGAAGGAAATCGACACATATTACCAAGAGTGCAGACGGGGGCAAGTTTCCGCAAGGCAAGAGGTTTTTCTACGGGTTGAAAGAAAGAATACAAGCTCTATAGCAGAGAGTATTATGTGAAGCAACGCCTGATTTTCAAGTTATAAAGAAGTGCAAACTGGGTGAAAAGCACAAGAAAAATCCTTTAGTTGATGATACAGGAGGAATTGAAAAATACCAAAGGGGAGTATTTAAACCGATCATTAAATAAGCTGAGAAAATGATTTTCCACCCTAAGGCTCAACCCAGCTCCGCTTACGGGTTCGCCACCCATGATGGGACAGAAACTGACACCGCCAAGTGGACTCACCACTTTTCAAGATTTTGATAATCTGTCAAGCGATAATCAGTCCAATCGAGTTCTTGCTTGCATTGTCGCAATTTTGCACCATCTATTGGCTTTGACTTCTTGCTCCGTCTTTACGCGCCCGGAAACCTCGGCGCAGGCGGTGGGCTTTATGATGCTCGCCATCGAGACTCCATGATTACTTCTGATGGCGAGCAGCCAAGGTAACTCGAAGTCATCCAATGTACTGATGAACTGACTACTTTCACCCCTTGTGACAAACTGGTTGAATCCATTTTTAACCCGAACCCCAACAGACTGACTGGATTGATTCGGGTGTCGCGGTCGCCTCAACCCAAAAATCCGACGGGTTGGCTGTTTTGACGGGTTGGCTAACGCGCGCGCATTTTCCGTCAGTCAATCACAGCCTCAAACTAGCGCCCCGGGTGCATAGATCCTTTACTGATCCCAATCGCAAGTTTTTCTTGTGGATCGCGCTATTTACTTGAGTCCCCAAGTGACTTTATAATCTATTAATATTTAGTCAGTTGAAACGTGACTCTCAACCTTCTCCTGGTCAGTCTCAAGTGGATGCCCTAAAGAAACGTGAGAATCCTATAATTGCTTAACTAAAAGCCGGGGACAGTCTTTTGCACTAAGCTTGTTGACAAACCCAGTAGTAAGGTCTTTTAAATATGAGTGTTAATTCTTCTGAGGCAGGTCCGCGTGCCACCCGTACACGTAGCCGCCGAACCTCAGGTACAAAACGTACAGATAATCAGACTCCAGACCATACCTCTCAAAAAACAGATAAAGGAACAGATATGAGTAAAACCACACAAACCGGACAATCTGGTAAAGAAGAATCACCAGAAAATACAGCTCCCACTCAAATTCAAATGGCTAACACTGCGATGATTATGCCAAACCGTCCGATTGAGCATAGTGATCTTGAAGTCACAAGAACCATAATGGGTAATCGTCCCATTGTTAAAACCGAAAGTGCTTTATCTGTTAGTTTAGTCCCATCAGAACAGACAACCGGAATCATGGCAAATCGTCCGGTTTCAGTCACCCAGATCCAAATTACAGGCATGATTATGAATCGTCCAGTTGCCTCTAACCAAGTCGATAATCCCGATATCTTAATGGGATATATTGACTAAATTCATTACAACCGTTCTTTTCGGTTAAATTTCATGGGGTCATGAGCTAATCATGTCCCTTTTATTTATGATATTTTGAGGTTGCCTATCTCAATCCCTTTCTCCTAAACCCAGAGTCTATGGTTCGTCAACTCACTGCTCCGTCTGAGACACCCGTCCAAGCATCTTCCCAACCGATAACAATGCAGCCGAGAAAAATAGATTCTCGAATTGCGCTTCATCGGGCTGTATTATTGATGTTAATCACAACAGGATTAATGGGATTACACGTTTATAGACTGGTCAACTTACAACTGCTTAACGGGCAACAAAACCGTTTACGCGCCGAAGAAAATCGTATTCGTCTTATTCCCATTCCCTCTAAGCGAGGTGAAATTTTAGACCGCCACAATCAATATCTGGCAACAAACAAAATGACTCGGGCTGTTTATGCCTGGCCGAAAGAACAAACCCCGGCCGGGTGGCAGGTTACGGCGGGTCAACTCAGTCCCCTGTTAGGGATCCCAGCATCAGAGATTATTGATAAAATTGAAAAGCGCGGTTATCAAACGGCAATTCCCGTGCGCCTCAGTCAGACTATTACTCCTGAAATCTTTGTTTGGCTGGCAGAAAATACAGCTCAGTTTCCGGGCTTAGAAGTCCAAACTGAGTTTAGCCGCACCTACCCCCATGGCGATCTAGCGTCTCATGTAATTGGATACATTGGAGAAGCCAACCTAGCCGATTTAGAGGCTCATCCGGAATACCCCATGGGTATGATTATCGGACAATTGGGGATTGAAGCCGGAGCCGACGATCAAATAGCAGGGGTTTGGGGCGCTCGTTTGATTGAAGTCGATGGTAAAAATCAAGAAGTCAGGCTGTTTGGGGAAAAGCCAGCTCAAGCGGGTAAAACCGTTAACCTCACCCTTGATATTAATCTTCAAAAAACCGCAGAACAAGCCTTAGGTAATCGTAAGGGAGCGGCTGTGGTGCTGAATGTTAACACGGGGGAAGTCCTGGCGATGGCGAGTCGTCCTGGGTTTGACCCGAATTTATTTACTAGACCCATTAGTGCCGAGACTTGGGAAAGTTTACAGCAGGAAGATAATCCTTTCCTCAACCGGACTTTACAAGGCTATCCTCCTGGGAGTACTTTTAAAATCGTTTCTTCGGCTGCCGGGATGGGGTCGGGTCAATTTAGCCCTTATGATGCGATCGCGACGGCATCTTCGATTACTGTGGGTAATATGAGGTTTTATGAGCACAGTGGCGGTTATGGGGTAATTGGATTTCGCACTGCCTTGGCTTTCAGTAGTAATACCTTTTTTTATAAGTTGGGAATGGCGATTGGAGCCGATGAACTGGCAAAATGGGCTGGTCGCCTGGGAATTGGCAGTACAGATTTAAATCTATTAGGCTTAACCGAAGGTTCAACCGGATTTGTGCCCACTCCGGCGAATAAGGAAGAAATTTACGGTGAACCCTGGTATCTGGGGGATACGGTGACAATGTCAATCGGTCAGGGGGCTGTGTTGGCAACGCCATTAGAGCTGGCTGTGATGGTCTCTAGCATCGCCAATGGTGGAAAACGGGTTCAACCTCATTTACTGGCGAGTTTAACCCATACAGCCGCAACAGAGCCCATTCCAACGGGTTTATCTGCGGAGGCGGTGGAAACGATTCAAGATGGATTGATTTCTGTGGTGCAATATGGAACGGCACAGTTAATGAATGATGGTACGATTCCTTTAACGGCGGGGAAAACGGGAACTTCTGAGGTGTTATGGAAGCGATCGCACTCTTTATTTGTTGCTTTTGGGCCAGCAGACAAACCGGAGATTGGCATTGCTGTTGTGGTTGAACATGGGGGCTATGGTTCTAAAGCTGCCGCACCCGTTGCCAAGCAAATCTTTCAAACCTATTTCAGTCAAAAACGATGAAGTGGTTTCGCCTTTTTAGTCTAATTTTGCTGAGTGGATCTCTATTACTTTGTAGTGGTTGTCAACTGTCGGGTTCATCCAATTCTAATCCAATTGAGTTAACCTTATGGCATGGAATTAATCCGCCTCCGAACCGAGATGTTTTTCAAACATTAGTGGATCGGTTTAATCAAACTCATCCTAATATTCATCTGACTTCTCTTTATATTGGGCAGCCGGACGGGCAATTGCCAAAAATTCTAACAGCGGTTGTGGGTAATGCGCCTCCTGATATTCTGTGGTACAGTCCGATGATTACGGGGCAGTTAGTTGAATTAGGTGCGATTCAACCGATTGAAAGTTGGCTGAATCATACTGGGGTTAGATCTCAGATCGATCCGGTTTTATTTGAGTCAATGGAATTAAATAACCATATTTGGTCTGTGCCGATGGCGGTGAATAATGCTGCAATTTTTTATCGTCCCAGTTTATTTGAAAAAGCTGGGATTACTCAATTGCCTTTAACTTGGGAAGAATTCCGCCAAACGGCTGAGAAATTAACGCGAGATCTTGATGGTGATGGGGATATCGATCAGCATGGGATGATTTTATCCTTGGGAAAAGGAGAATGGACGGTGTTTACTTGGTTGCCGTTTATGTATAGTGCCAATGGGGAGTTAATTGAAGCGGATCGAGTTAATTTAATCAATGATGGGGCGATCGCAGCATTACAATTTTGGGCAGATTTAGTTGAAGACGGTTCAGCTATTTTATCTGCCCCCGAAAGAGGTTATGAACAGGATCAATTTATCCAAGGTAAAGTGGCGATGCAAATTACTGGCCCTTGGACGTTAGGATATTTAGAAGCAGAGAATATTGATTATGGCGTGATGCCGATTCCAGTGGCAGATGTACCCGCTGCGGTGACCGGAGGAGAACATTTATTTGTGATGACTACAGATTCGATACGAGAAGCTGCGGCAGCAGAATTTTTACAGTATGTTTTAAGTGAATCGTTTCAAACCCAATGGAGTTTAGGAACTGGATATTTACCTGCAAATCTTAAGGCTCGTCAGTCCTCAACTTATCAAGAATTTCTGGAAACCCAGCCGGTTTTAGAGGTATTCTTACAACAAATGACCTGGGCGCGATCGCGTCCGATTGTTGCCGGATATAGTCGGATTTCGGAGAATCTGGGACGAGCGATTGAGGCAACGCTGTTGGGAGGCTCACCTAAACAGTCTTTGAGACAATCTCAAAAACGAGTCAATTTGATGTTAAACCCCTCCTAATCTGCGATCAAAGCTTACAGAGTGGAGGCATGAATGTTAACTTAGGAAAAAGTTTGACGGAATTTTCTTCTTAAACAGTGTTATCTGTACTAGGGAAATATAAATTGTGCGGTTCAAGCCCTGAGTCGATCGCGGATCAGTCTCAATTTTCTCTCGTAACCATGCCAAGGAGCAAAGGGATTATGAATAACAATCAACGAAACCAAAAGCGTAGTGCTTCTGAAGAGTTTATACAATCTTATGAAAAACAGCTATTGGACTCTTTTCAAGAACCGACTCCGGAGCAAACTCCGCCCACTGCACCAGAACCGCCTGATACAGCACCGATTAGTTTATCCGAGTTAGAAGAGGCGATCGCAGATATTGATCACTATTTACAAACTCGACAACAGCAGTCTTCAAATGATCAAGATTGACACTTCTATAGCGATAGGGATAATACGCTATTTGTCTGTTATTCCCTATTGCAAGAGTTTCTATCTCTAACTGATTTTATATTTATTCTCAAATAATATAAATCTGTAATTTTAGCTTTTTTATTGAGCAAACGCATATTTTTGTATTTTTGTCAACTCTCAGCCGGAGAAGAGTCTTTCATCTCTGTTCACTCTATTAGGATATTGAAGTCCGTTTTACTCAGTCTAATTGCCACAACTCTACGACACAATCAGGGTTTGAAGAAAATACTGCTTGTTTTTCCGACTTGTAGGCAAGACTATAATCACATTTTACTCTATATCCATATCTTACAAAATCCGACTCGGAGCTGTCAACTCCTATCAACTCGTACAATCTATATCCTTAATTGTTCGTTACAATGTCATCAATTTTTGACAAACATATAAAATTTTAATTATTTTACTTTAAATAGTTAAGCAGAAGTTATTAATTTCAGCAGTTGAGGAATCAATAGTGCTACGTGCTAGAGTTAGGACACTTTACTATTTTTACTATTAATACTATTTCTCTATGACGGAAAATGTTTGGCGCGACGGGAAATGTTTGGGCGCGACGGGAAATGTTTGGCGTGACGGGAAATGTTTGGGCGTGACGGGAAATGTTTGGCGCGCGCGCCAACCCGTCGATAGCCCAACCCGTCAAGATAGCCAACCCGTCGATAGCCCAACCCGTCAAAACAGCCAACCCGTCAATAATAT
>CAYNXM010000371.1:0-3738 GCA_964401105.1 uncultured Lyngbya sp.
GTAAGTCTTTCAATAGATACTTGATCATCTTGGGAAAATTTGATCTAAACATTGGTAGATATATTTGAGTAATAAGTTAGGCAGATCATACTAGAATTTTTGCCGATTTATTACTGGTTTTAGCATCATTCAACATTTCTGAATTTTGCTATGATCAGCCTGAGCAGCATAGTTTTCGTCACCTTCAATATTTTGATGATATTCTCTAGGTAATTGATTCATCGATTTATACTAAGGTAATGTCATCCAAATCTTTCCAGCCGCATATCCTAACCATCCAGCTACTTTCACCACCGTTGGAAATAGTTCCTGAACCAGTTATTTTACTTCTTCAGTGGTTTTCCCTGCTTCATTTAACGTTTCATTTACCCGTTTCAAACTCTTAGCAATCGCTTCTACTTTAGCAGCTTCTAATCGTTTAGTAGAGTTTTCCTTTGCACTTTCAGGTAATGCAGTAGAATTTTGAATCTTCTCTTCTAAAAAAGCTAACATCTGAACAACTTCATCGACACTAAGCTGTTCTCCATTAACCCCCTGATTAATCTGGTTATTATCTCCTTGAACAAAGGTGCTATCCTTACCTTGAGCAGTGAAATTACCGTCTCCCTGAATATTTTGAGTATATTGATCTCCAGACATAGTTAAGTTCTCGTGGTTTTAAACAATTAGCCAGCTTTTGACCTAATTATATTATATCTGATAATTTTAAATGCTTCTTGCTGTAATTATACGGGTAAATTTCGCTAATTTTGTCCAGGTTTAAGTATTCAATAATATTTCAGTTGTTTCTCTGGGAAATTAACAAAATGATGTTTTTTTGATAACCCTTCGAGTGCAGATTTTAAGATTCTCATAGTAGAGATTGATCGCAAGTACTATTAATCTAATCGGGCATAAATTTATTGGGTATAATGTTCGACAACAGGAAACGGATCGTAAAAATGATGTAATAAAGATCGCCACTGTTGATATTGTGGAGATTGTCGAAAGCCAATTGTATGATCTTCCAACTGTTGCCAACGAACCAGTAGAAGATAACGATTGCTATTTTCTAAACAGCGTTGTAATTCATGAGAAATATAACCTGAGGCAGAAGTGATTATGGGTGAAGCGGTTTTAAATGCGGCTTCAAACTCCTCTGCTAAACCGGGTTTAATATCCAATATTGCCACTTCTAATATCATTCAAAATACTATCGACTCAACCCATCTCAAACCCATCTGCTTTTGGATAATGCCATTGATGATTTCGCCATTCGGCCAGTAAAGGCTGTACAAAAAACTTGGGTGGGTTACCGGGTTTAACATCAATCCGAATCGCAGAATAGGGCCGTTGTTTATTAGAACCATGACCACTGCGACCAATATAACATTGAGATTCCGCCACCACTCGGGTTTTGGTTCCATTAATGGTTTGAATTTCTTCCTCAATTTTAGGGCCTTCTGACCGCTGACGACGCAGACTGTAACCACTGCCGCCACAAATAATCCAAGGAATATGACTATCTCCATGTCCGGTATCATAAGTTTGGAGATATTCTAAACAGTGGGCATGACCAGTGAGGACTAAATCTACCACAGAACGACCTGCTGAACGTTCACCCACCGCTGCTAATACCCCATCGAGAACGCGTCGTAAATTCTGACGAACGGCTAAAGTTTGGGCTTGCTGCCATTTTGTCGCTTCCGTGACATAAGGGGGGTGATGGAAGAAAATAATCCGTCCTCGAACTTCTTCTGTATGCCAAGAATCAATTAAGCGTTGTTGTAACCAGTTGAGTTGATCCCAGTCTACGACTTTATCCGATTCATCGGCGCTGAGTATTTTTTCAATATCAATTTGCATCTCCTGAATTTGCTCAACTTTAGCCTGATTATCGTGGATTTCTTCTAATTGTTCTGGATTATCAGGATTAAGAGTTTCAATGGTATTGAGAAGCTGTTCCTCCTCTGTTTCCAGTTGCTGCAAACGTTGGTTGAGTTGACGGCGGAGACTGTCCCCTTCAGCAGTCTTGGGTAAAGGTGCAGGGGCGTTAAAAGTATTAGAGTCTAGGGCAAAAAAATCAATTCCCCCATAACGAAAAGTGTAGTAACGGTTGGGGAGTCGTGTAAATACACCGGGTTGATAGTGTAAGCAACGACCGGTTGAAGTTTGAGCGGTATAATATCGCTGGAAATGTCGAGCTAAATCGTTGTCACGTTCCCATATACTGAGATAATCTAAGAATGCTCTGGCATAGGCATCACCCTTATAAGATCCATGCCAATTCACATCAAAGTCGATGTGAGAACGTAGCAAGCGCCGCAAAGACATGAGAATCGGTGCAACCAGACTATACAGGGGGGGTACATCGTAATAATCGTGGTTTCCCGGAACTGGAAGAAAGGGAAGATTAAACACAATTTGATCGTAAGCGATCGCTTCTGGATTTTCACCCCCGACAATAAACTCACGATAAGGTTGAATGAAGTTGCGGAGATAGTATTCACGAGACCCCACCAGATAAACCACATCCCCCGTATGCAGGATAAACCGAGACCGGTCCCGATGTTTGAGTAATAGTTCTGCTATTTGCCGCTGTGGACTATGTCCGCGATGGTATCCGGTGCCGCTATCCCCAATCACAAGAAAGGAAAATTCTGGGTTATCGGACTGTTCATCTGCCAACACAAAGCGAGTTTGATCGATATTATACTCAATCACTGCTTGATGTTGCCAATGTACCCGTTGTTTCATTTTACGGATTTTGGTAGCGATCGCTGGATCGCGAACTAATTTCATGGTTTAATCTTGTGAATCACTCATTGTCCATTCTGGCCCGTTGATTGTGGTTTGCAGTTTCCAAGTTCCTAGCTGCGGATTTTTGACTTCTAATATTCCCTGTCTCAATTCAGCTTGAATGTAAGGACTCGCAATCACTGGCCAGTTATTTAAAACTCGTTTTTGACCATTAATGGTTGCATCTGCAATTGCGCCATTATCATCATAAGTCATGGTGAGGCGATTGCCGGTTAAACTCTGATAATGAATTTGTCCTTGACTTAACCAAGCACTATCATCAATCTGAGTTTGATCTAAAGCCATCGTCAGTTGTTCAAATGTTGGATAGTCTGCAACCCTTGCAATATCAGTTATCCAAGCGGTTTGAGTTCCCGTTGCAGTTAACCCTTCAAACGATAAAGCGGAGTCTGTTGGTACGGGTTGCTTCGTCTGAGGTAAGGTTTGCCAACGGACCCTATCCCCCCACACTCTGGCACACAGCCAAACATGATGAATTTTCCAAATATACCAGTTTTTGTGGCGCTGAGGCGCACCATATCCCGCTGGCAACACCAAACGAGACGCGGGTGGTACTCCTGCTGTTAAATCTTCTGGGGTTAAAATGGATTGAAATATTACGGTTCCTCGTTTTTGCAGATATTGATCCCCTGGGGTTCGTCCTGTAGATAATGGGGTGTGATAGGTTCCACCTAAACTAATGACGACATTTTTTTGTTGATTTGGATCTCGAATCACCAGTTTATAAGTCGCGTATTGAGCGCGAATTGTTCCGGTGACTTGATAAACTCTTCCGGGTTCGAGTAAAGTACCTAAACTATAATCTTCTGTGACATAAAAGGTTTCCCATAATTGATCGTTTTCGCTATAGCTATAATAAGGCGGATGACTGGCAAAGGCTTCAAACGGTAAAGGAATTTGTTTACGGGCAATAGCTTTTAAATATTCTGGGGGACGATA
>CAYNXM010000372.1:0-12897 GCA_964401105.1 uncultured Lyngbya sp.
TTCTGTTGTAGTTAAAGCAGCTTGATTTACAATAGTTCCTGGATTTTCTCGGAAGTTCAATCCAATAGGAATATTAATCGTTAATAATGGCGGCGCTTCCGGATTAGATGCAGCAAACTCTACGCTATTTTCAAATAAAATACTATCGGCCGTTGAAGCAAAAAATGATCCGCCCACATCTAACCGTGCATTCGGCCCGAATACAATTCCGTTAGGATTAATTAAAAATAAATTAGCGTTTCCAAGTACGCCTAATGTTCCGAAGATATTAGAAATATTACTACCAGTAACGCGAGTTAAAATATTACTAATATTTTCAGGATTAGAAAAATATGCACCTCTGCCGTTATCAATATTAAATTCTTGGAAACTATGAAATAAATTTGAACCGCGAATTGCACCGCCGTCTATTCTGTCACTATCTAAACCGTTAATATTAATATTCGGTACAACAACAGAATTTTCGTTGCCTAAACTGTTGTCTGGAATAATTTGTGCGGTTGCTGATCTTCCTTGAAACACGCAAAATGAAGCTGTTAAACAGAGTAGAGTTGAAATGGATTGAAATCGCTGCATCACTCTTGACCTCAGTTACACCCATTGTTTAGAGTATCACCAAAAGGATGCGTGAATGTGTTAACCGCCATCTTTTTTAATGTGGTTTTCTGCTATTTTTGTTTGAAAGATAATTCTATGACTTAACGGCAGACTAAAATGGAAATGTCAACATTCTAGTAGAATATTATGAGCGATCGCGATATCATTACTATTGAGCCGGATAAACGGGGAGGCAAGCCTTGTATCCGTCGAATGCGAATTACTGTTTATGACGTTTTGGGTTGGTTAGCTGTCGGAATGTCTGCTGCTGAAATTATCGACGATTTTCCAGAATTAACAGAGACAGACGTTGAAGCCTGTCTAGAGTTTGCGGAAGTTTAGCCTTGACGAATGTGTTTAACTTCGACAACGGTATGAACGTTACCCCGAGGGTTAAAATCGCCTTTAAGGGTGGCTTCTAAAGGATCGCAGGCAGCGACGAAGTCATCTAGAATTTGATTAATAGATTCTTCGTGAGAGATATATCGATCGCGGTAACGATTGATATAAAGCTTAATTGCTTTCAACTCCACAACCCGTTCATTGGGAACATAGCTGAGATACAGCGTGGCAAAGTCAGGATATCCGGAAAAAGGACATTTACAAGTAAACTCCGGTAGTGTAATTTGGATATGATAACGCCGCCCGATACGTGGGTTTGGGAACGTGATCAGTTCTCCCTCTTCTATTTCCCGTTCACCATACTTGACAGGAGTGTTTGGGGTTGATTGGGGGGTGGTTAGTCCAGAAGAAGATTCATTCATTTTCAATCTTTACTTTTTACAAGACCTGGAAACTTGGACTGAGTTCTGTTAACTTTTTAACAAAATTGGTTGTGAAATTACTTCTTACCCTATTATTCTATAAGTTAACTCGTTACCCTCAGCTCAGCTCCGGTTTATCTTATCATTTTATGTCAATTTCAGCTTCTCTGTAAGTCCTATGGATAATCATACTGTCTCGAATCAAACACCTGTTGCGACTCAAAGCGGTTACTCCCCTTCGGTTCCTATTACACTTTACCGGGAGATTACCGCAGAGTTACAGAATTCTAAATCTAGTATTAATTCTCTCAAAGCTCAAAACCAACAACTGCTACAACAAAATCAGCAATTGCGACGAGAATTAAATCATGTGATTCAAGCCAGCGTCAAACTCCAAGCCGCTGTTAATTCGGCTCAAAAACTGAATTTAGCTGAAGGTTCAATCTCTGCTATTTCGGCTAATATGAGCCAAAGTTCGGAAGAACAATCTATTAAAGTTCCTACTATTTTATCAGCGCCCTCTTCCGTTAAGTCTGAGCCTATTCCTCAACCGTCTCAGCCAACTCATAATGATGTTTCTGTCTCTTTACCTAATACGAGAGAACCGATTTCTCCGGAGATGTCTGAACAGTTGTTTACAGAGCAAACGGAAGGATATTTAAGACCCAATGCTAATGCTAACTCTAAACGACCAGAACTCAATGGTTGGTGGTTAATTGTCTCAATTTTATTAATTATTTTTGCTGCGTTTGGCGCGGGTTATTGGATTGTCCGGCCCATTCTGCAACAACGATAAATTAACTGTTAGTAAAGCAAATTTTGATAAAAAATCCGGCGTTACTTTGGTTTTGAGCGATCCTAACGTCGGATTTAATTTTAATATTAAAGCTCCAATTTTGATGATTTTTACTTAATAGATTTATTCCCTTTTCGACCCATTACTGAACCAGCACCGAACAGTCCAAATCCTAGGATACTGAAAAGACTTATCGGTTCAGGAACAGATGTAGCTGCTGCTGTATTATAGCCAATTGCGAGAATATCAATACTGCCATCGGCACTGCTAATACTATCATCAAGATTCAGGGGTGTTATCTGAAAACCGGCAAGGCTTGTTAGTTCTCCAGTCCCTACAAAATCTTGCAAATCAAACGCAATACCTGCTAAAGGAATATCATCAATAATCACATCGTCAGAGAGTCCCAAATTGCTCAAATTTTCGGAATTAACTGTAATCTCAAAATTCTCAACAATCCCAAAATCGCCCAAATTAATATTGTTAAATAGACCTTCCCCAGGGCCGCTAGTTAGACGTAAAGAAAAGTCGCCAATTACATTTCCTGCACTATCAAGGGGTCGAATATCAACTCCATCATCACCAATTAAATCAATGATAAAGAAATCATTTGCTAATCCAGGAACTTGACTTAATTCAGTTCCGAAAAAGACATTAAAGGGTTGAGGAATACCTGATTCTGTTCCGCCTGCATTATCAATCGCAGCACCAACATTTGTCCCTAATAAGGCTTCAGTTCCTATTGGTTCTTCTCCTAAAAAACCCCAAGTATTGCGAATTATATCGCCATCAGGAGGAGTAATACCCAATGGAAAAGTAACTACATCTGTAACAGAAACGGGACCAGCAACAGAAAAGACTTGACTAATATCAGTGGTAAAACCTGTCATTAACTGTTGGCTAAATACAATATCTGGCGCAGTAGAAAAGTTCGATGGAAAAGGAATTAAATTAACATCTTCTTCAAAGGTTTGATCGAGAGTGGGTGGGTCATCAAGTATCAGGGTTTTTAAACCTCGAACCTCAGCTTGAACAGAGAGTGGTGTAACAATAGTCGTTACTAGAAAAACTATCACTAATCGCAAGTTTATCATTCTATTAAGCCTCTGATTCACTACATCAATTCGATCTCAATATTAGAGCTAAGGTTTGTTTAGCCCTGAAAAACTTGATCGATATTAGTCTTAATTTATCGATAATCTTAATCAAATAGCAAGATGATTTTTGTAATTAAAGCTATAGATATTGTCTATAGAAGTGAAGTCAAAATTATATCGGATATTGGGAATACTCCAATCCTGAACGAGGACGGAGTAAGGAATAGAAGGTTAACGATTTAAATGCATCTTAGTCTATCCTGAAATTCTCATTGTTGGGAAATTCAGTATCATTTTTTGAGCCAATTTAAACAGACTTTGCATCAATGATGCTAAACTAGACGGGTGGGCGATCGCCCAACTATTAATTCCGAGACAAACACTACTGAGAAATAGCAAAATATAGGTGGGGAGCATGACAACTCCTATACTAAACCAGGTGTAAACGTGTAGCCCGATTAATACTGCGTAAATACTTGCTACACTCACCATGATGCGTTGATTTCGGGGCGTAGACTGAACACCGACAAGTAACATTGTTTGTAGGGTTGCCAGTAAATTTGCAGGAACAAGAAACCCACAAATAGCAATACAATGGTGTCGTGAAAACTCACTGAGCGTGTACCAGAAGGTCATTATAACTGCCTATTTTAGGTAAAATGTTTTTTTTGAAGGAATGATGCTATTTATCTCTACCAATGCCACTGGTCCAGATATTGGAAAACATCATGAATAGTCCGCCAATAAAAATCACAATTGCTAATGTCCCAATAATTACGTTTTCCCAGTCAATGGTTTCCATGTCGCTTTCTCCATGATTTATAGCCTTACCGTAGCTTGACACTCCCCACGAATGAATTCGGGGGATTCTTGGTTCACAAAGTCTTTGACTCTATCGACTCTCCGTAACCTGACAGGATTTCTCCAACCAAGCTAGAGGGTGAATCTCCCCAAGCGTGAGTTCCGGTGTGCCCCACCGTACTGAGTGCTTTCTTCAGAATATTGATGGCTGCATTAACATCTCTATCTTCGGTGAACCCACAGTTTGGACAAACATGGGTTCGAGTTGATAGAGATTTCTGCACTTTCTCACCACAGTTAGAACAGTTTTGGCTGGTGTTGTGGGGTGGTACAGCAACAGTAGCTTTACTGTATTTATATCCAAAATACTCTAACCAATGGCGGAAAATTGACCATCCGGCATCTGATATGGATTTAGCTAGATGTCGATTTCTGACTAGCCCTTTGACATTTAAGTCTTCATAGGCGACCAAATCGTTAGATTGGATGACGCAATATGCTAATCTCTTGCAATATTCTTTTCGTTGCCTACTTACTCTTAAGTGAAGACGAGCAGATCGATTTCTAGCTTTATGGTAGTTTCTTGACTGAGGTTTAGCACCCCTGACGTACTTTTTGGACTTCTTTCTATTGGCGCGATTTAACTGTTTTTCAGATGTCCTGTAGAACTGTGGACAAGGTTCAGTATGACCTAGACTATCAGCATAGAAATACTTCAACCCCACATCTAAACCAACAGCTCTATGAGTCGGTTTAGGCTCAGTCTTTACATCTACACTGATTGCAAACTGCACATAGTACCCGTCTGCACGACGGACTAACCTCACCCGTTTAATTTGTTTAAGGTCGTAATAGTTCAGATCATAAGTTCCCTTGAGCTTGAGACTTCCTATGCCTTTGTTATCAGTAAATGTTACCGATTTACAGTTCTCAGAAAGCTTCCACCCACTGTGCTTGTATTCCACAGAGCGGGAATGCTTCTTAAACCGTGGATAACCTTTCTTACCTTTAACCTTTTTCTTACAGTTGTTAAAGAATCGAGCAATAGAAGACCATGCACGTTCAGCCGCAGCTTGTCGAGCCGTTGAATTAAGTTGCGAGACAAACGGGAATTCTTTTGCCAGTATCTTGCAATATTTATTCAGATCGTATTTGGTGATAGATTTCTCCTGTTTATTGTCGAACCAAAGACGCAAGCATTTATTCCTAACAAATTGAGATGTACGGATGGCATCATCAATGGCTTGATACTGTTGCTGTTTCCCGTATGCTTTGAACTCGTATATAATCATCGGCTCGACCTTTACCTAGACTTTTTATCATAACACACTCAGCACAAAATATCTGGGATAGGGGAATAAACTTGTCCCCTTGAAGAAGGGGATTCCCCTGCGACCAAAACCCATAGATTCATCTAGGGGTTTTGGTCGCGGTCTTGATAACAGTTTAGATTGGCTCAAATTTTTTCGGGCTTTTTCCAGGCAATATACCCCAATATCAATAAACCCAGCGCTGAAGACAGTCCGACGAAGATATGAAAGATTTGTTGACCCGTGGCTATCAGTGCAATTCCAAATCCTAAGGCGACTCCGTTAGACAGTATGGGATAGAGAAACACCCGCCAATCTGCCATCACCCAATACCAGTGGAGTACAAAGATGATAGCTGCCGGAAGCTGAAGCAATTGCATGATCTGCTTTCCATCCTGTGCTCCGTAGACGAGAGGGACTACAATCAGACTCGCAAGCAGAATGATATCAGTAATGCGCGATCGCTTCAACCCTAGGGCAATGAGACAAATTCCGCCAGAAATAAATGAATAGAAGAGTTGATTGAGTTCAGACAGACGACTAACATACAACCAATTATCGCTCATATGTTCAGCAATTTCGTAACTGGTTCCTACCGCAATACTTGTAAACCCTAAGTAAATCAACGGCAATGAGCGTAATTTAACTATTGTCTGATAAAAATGACTGTGATGAGCAAAAATCCAAATATTGATGGCTGCGACTGCGTAGACTGAAAAATGGGCTAGGATAATCAACCATTCTAGAAGTTTTGGCATCGATTTTGTCTGTTTTGGATAAAGCTTGGCATTGGATGTAATGCAGGGTTTATTGTATTTGTAATATATTTTAATGTATTGAGCCGTTTACTTGACAGAAAAGTCAAAAAATCAAGCATGAGTCAACAACAGAAACCCCAGTGGGATTTTGGGCGATTTTTACAGACCTTATCATATTTTAGCGTTGTGCCATTTCTCGGTAGTTTTCGCTGGCTACAGCAACTGTTAGGCCAAGAGAAACCACAGCCTAAACCCCCATCTGAAGTGGTGTTAGTTACAGGGGCGACTGGTGGGGTGGGGCGGCGTATTATTCAACGACTGCAACAACGGGGTATCAAAGTACGAGGGTTAGTCCGAGATATAGAAAGGGCTAGAAAACTATTAGGAAATAATGTGGAATTATTTGAAGCCGATATTATTTTGCCGGAAACTTTAGTCCCGGAGTTAATGAAAGATGTCACGGCTATTATTAATTGTACCGGAACTAAGGTACAACCGGTAGAAGGCGATACTCCTAATCGAGAAAAGTATTATCAAGGGATTAAGTTTTATATGCCTGAAGTGGTTGATGTGCCGGAATTGGTGGAATATAAAGGAATGCAAAACCTTATAAATGCCGTTCCTGTTCGCCTCAAGAATAGTCAGGAAAAACTAATTTTTGATTTTACCAAACCATCAGAAGATTTAAAAGAAACTTGGGGCGCATTAGATGATGTGGTGATGGGGGGTGTGAGTGAAAGTTCAATTCGGATTATTCCAGATGGGGCATTATTTACTGGCAATGTTTCAACAGAAAATTCGGGTGGATTTGTTTCGGTTCGGAGTCGTAATTTTGAGCCGTCTTTGAATTTATCTGAGTATGAAGGGATTGATTTACGAGTAAAAGGAGATGGAAAACGATATAAATTTATTGTTCGTAATGATCCGAAGTGGGATAGTATTTCTTATTGCTATTCTTTTGATACGGTTAATAATATTGAAATGACAATTCGGATTCCATTCGATCAACTCATTCCTGTCTTTCGGGCTAAAACGGTTAAAGATGGGCAGCCGTTTGATCCCACAGATATTTACTCCTTTCAATTAATGCTGAGTAAGTTTGAATATGATGGCGAACTCAATCCTAAATTTAAACCTGGTAATTTTCAACTACAAATAGAATCAATAAAAGCTTATGGTGGCGAAAAGTTACCTCGTTTTGTTTTAGTCAGTTCTGCGGGAGTCACTCGCCCGGGAAAACCGGGATTAAACCTGGAAGAAGAACCCCCCGCTGTGCGGATGAATGAGCAATTGGGTGGCATTTTAACTTGGAAATTAAAAGGAGAAGATGTAGTACGTTCTAGTGGTATTCCTTATACTATTGTTCGCCCTTGTGCCTTAACTGAAGCCGCAGGAAATCAAGCTTTAAGTGTCGATCAAGGAGATACAATTAAAGGTCAAGTTAGCCGGGAAGATATCGCCGAACTCTGTATTCAAGCCTTAAATTATCCAGAAGCTTGTAACGTTACGTTTGAAGTCAAAGCAGAAGAAAATGGTCATCAACCTGGAGATTGGAAAAGTCTATTTTCTCAACTAAAACCGGATTAAATAATATACTGTAATTATTCAATCTATAGTATTTTTCCAAGGTTAGGTAGAGATGTTATATATAACGTCTCTACAGGTATTTTTAAGGATTGAAAATCAGAATGATTTCTCAAAGAAAACTAATTCCCTATCTCTTCCTATCCCCCGGTTTATTCCTACTAGGACTAACCGTATTTTTCCCAGGGCTACAAGCATTTTATCTCAGTTTTTTTAACTATGATTTATTACAATCGCCGACTTGGATAGGCTTACAAAACTTTCAACAATTATGGAATGATATTACCTTTTGGAAAACATTACAAAATACATTATTATATATTTTAATAGTTGTTCCAGTTTTAGCGATCGCTCCGTTAGGATTAGCAATTTTAGTTAATCAAAAACTGAAAGGAATTTATTGGTTTCGGGCAATTTACTATATTCCTGTGATTATTTCAATGGTGGTTGCGGGGATAGCGTGGAAATGGTTATATTCAGAAACCGGTTTTTTAAATCAAAGTATACAATATATTCTCTCTTTTATTCTCCCAGAATCTGCCATTCCTCCTATTCCTTGGTTAACCAGTCCCAACCTAGCTTTATTCAGTGTAATGATGGTAACAATATGGAAAGGATTAGGATATTACATGGTAATTTATTTAGCAGGATTACAATCTATTCCTCAAGAATTATATGAAGCTGCAAATTTAGATGGTTCCCAAGGATGGCAACAACATTGGGATATTACTTTACCTTTAATGAAACCTTATCTAATTTTAGTGGCTGTTATTTCAGCTATTTCTGCCACAAAAGTATTTGAAGAAGTGTATGTTATGACTCAAGGGGGTCCAGTGAATAGTTCTAAAACATTGGTGTATTATATCTATGAAAAAGCCTTTCAAAGCTTAGAAATAGGTTATGCTTGTACGATTGGCTTAATTTTATTTCTCATTGTTTTAGGGTTATCCATTCTACGTTTAACCATTAATCGCTTAACGCAAGATAGCTATCCTTCTTCTTTTTAATAAATCAATACAACCCTCTAACTACTTAGGTTCAGATGAAGGTTCCTTCAAAACAGAAGTCGGTCTTAATAAAAACAGGGCAGCATTGTGTGCGATCGCCTCTGATAGCTGAATTTTATGCAGTTGAACTAATCCTTCTTGCAGAAAAGAATCTCTTACCATTGCCTTTTCGCCAGTATTAAAAACGGTTTCATAATAGACTTGTTTAATTCCGGAAGAAATAATTAGTTTTAAACAGGATAAACACGGTTCTAAAGTGACATAAATACTTGCCCCTTGACAATTAATGCCATGTTTAGCGGCTTGGGCGATGGCATTAGCTTCTGCATGAATAGCCCGCGAAGGTAAAGTAGAACTGACATCACAACGACTTAAACCGGGATAACAATACCCTTGAGTGGTACAATGGATTGAACCGGAAGGAGAACCGTTATAACCCGTTGCTAAAACTTGTCGATCTTTAACAATAACCGCCCCTACTGGAAAGGCTAAACAAGTCGATCGGGTTGCTGCTAGCTTTGCTAACATTAAAAAGTATTCATCCCAACTGGGACGCTGAGGCGGTGTATAGGGAGAAGAGAAATCATCCATATTAAAAGTTACTATTTTGATTTAATTTCAACCAGTCCAGTAGACCCAAACCCATTATCTCCTCTATCGGTTACACTCAGTTGATCAACGGCTTCAATTTCTGCCCGAATAATTGGTGAAATAACCAATTGAGCAATTTTCATTCCTTTGAGAACTTGAAACGGTTGTTTGCTATGATTGATTAAAATCACACCAATTTCGCCTCTATAACCCGCGTCAATGGTTCCAGGAGTGTTTAAAACAGTAATTTGATGTTTGAGGGCTAAACCACTACGAGGACGAACCGTCGCTTCAGTTTGGGGGGGTAATTCAATTGCAATTCCGGTATGAATCAGTTGACTTTCTCCCGGATTTATGGTATTTTTCTCTATTGAAAATAAGTCTAATCCGGCATCTTCAGCCTTTGCATATTGAGGCAAAATTGCAGATTCATTGAGTTTTAAAACTTTGAGTTTCATTGTGTTTGAACTAGGGGGATAATCTGGCTTTTCCGAGACGAGTATTCTTATACCACATTGCCACATCCGGAACCCATGCCTCTAAATGGGGTAACATTAAACCACAGAGTTGTTGAATTTCAAGTTGAGCATCTTTTTTATATCTTAAATCAAGGAAATGTAGGAGCGATCGCAAATTAAAACTAACAACAAAATGCTGACGATAATCAAACGGTAATTTTCCTCTAGCGTGTTCTTCTGAAAGCCCTGCTTCCATGTCTTTCTGATAACGTTGAATGGCTTCTAAACACCAGTTTAAATCACTTTCTCGTTGTTCTGGAGAATAATAATAATTTTTACCTTTGCGATCGCGATAATTACCAACGGGGCGTAAATAAAACACATCTTCAATCTCTTTTTTACTATTTAATACTTCTATAAACTGTTGGCTCGTATAGCGGAAAGAGTTGTGAACAACTAGACCATTTGCTACAAAGTTATGCCACTTTCCCTCCACTTCGAGATCGTAGGTCATTTGTTCTCCCAGATATTCAACATTTACAATTTTAACAGGATGAGGTACTAATTTATTTCCGGGAGATTTAGGTTTGTTTTGCCACTCTTCAACTTTAACTATTGGCTGATAGGATTGAGCAAATCCAGCCTCTTTATTATTTTGATGAATGTATTCATGACATGACTTACATAAGGTTACTAAATTATCAAATGAGTAGGCTAAAGATTCATCAGCAAAAACTGGTATTAAATGATGAGCATGAAGGACACCCCCACGAACTCCACATTTTTGACAAATGTAATTGAATTTTTTGTGAACTTGCGGCGCGATATCTCTTGTCCATGCGCCTATTAACATCCTTTCCGTAGATGTCCCGCCCTTCCAAAAATGAGACTCCTCTCCCCTTCTTGTATACTTTTTGGCGTTTTCTGCCCTTGTTTTGCGGCTTTCTTCTGATAGATTAAGTGAGTAACCACCTTTACCTTTCTCTTGGTGCGCGTTCTGGGGCGCCGTGAGACGACGCGGGGTCGCACCGCTGTTCCAAGGATTTTTTGTTCCAGTCGGTCTTTTATTTAAAGACAATCCATATTTATACACCCATTTTTTAATTGCTTCTATTGAACAGTTTGCTAACTCCGCCATTTCATCTGCATGAAGTCCTTTCTCCAGTTGTTTTTCTAACCAAATCTTGTCGCGATAAAGTGCATTACTGTTAAAGTTCCAAGGTTTCTGTCCTTGAACAAACTTAGAATCTTGCTTGTTTAAAGATAGTCCATACCGATGCGCCCAGTTTTTAACCGTACTGACCGAACATTTAGATAACCTTGCAATATGCGCTGTAGAAAATCCTTTGACTATCTGAGATTGAAGCCATTCTTTATTTCTGTAGAGTTTTCCCTCGATAACAGTTTGACCATTACACATTAAAGAAATTGACTTAGTCATTTTGACAACATTGCCACGAGAATCAGTTATTAAACCAAGGGCATCTCCCATTCTGCGCCAACCTTTATCGGTTAACAGTCGATGATTAGCTGTACAATCTAAAGTTTTACCATCTTCTAAAGTTAGACGATAAACAGGCTGAACTCCACTACACATTACATCTTTAATGAAACCAGTTGTAAATTCTTCCGTTTCTTCGTTTAAAACTCGTAACCGCATTTTCCGAATTCTGTTTTTGCAGTCACGGCGATATGAACCCGGAGGTTCCCCATTTCTACCTCGAACCCGTCTTTTACGGACTGCTTTTTCTCCATTGGCCCAAAGATCGTATAACTCACCAATCGTTTTTTTTAGTCCGGGTGAAGTCGTTCCCTCGATATTAACAAAGGTGATCTCTGTATCCGCAGCCAAACATTGGACATCGAAAGAAATTCCTACCCGATGAGTACGGGCTTGCTGCATTACACTATGGGGAAAATAACCACAATTCAAGACAATTTGAGGGTGTTCAAGTGGCCCATAGTGGCCTCTATTTCCTGCTAATAATCGTTTAACAATAATATCACCACATTCAGCCTCACTCGGCCAAGAATCTCGTTCATCAGAGACAAATTCCCCCGTATAATCTTGATGCATCGCTGCATAAATGACCTGCTGCGGATTAGGGGTTTGACTGATGAGTTCAACGCGAAAACGATCCATTGGTTAAAAGATAATTATTCCTGTAGCATGATTGACCTGAAATCATCGGGCGATCTCAATTGTCAAACTTTTAGCATATCCTATAAAGATATTCCCCTCAAAATTTTTTATGATATTATCATCTCGCTTCACCGAAGCCCTGACTTACGCCACAGAATTACACGCCGATCAAACCCGCAAAGGAACGGGTATTCCCTATGTTACCCATTTACTCGGTGTCACCAGTATTGCTTTGGAATATGGGGCAAACGAGGATGAAGCGATCGCCGCCTTACTCCATGATGCCATTGAAGACCAAGGCGGAGTTGCGACCCGAGATGAAATTCATCGCCGTTTTGGGGAGACGGTAACCGCTATTGTCGAAGGCTGTAGCGACTCGTCGGATGGTATGCCTAAACTCCCGTGGCGGCAACGTAAAGAAGCGTATATCGCCCATATTCCCACCGCCAGCGCTTCTGTGCGGTTAGTATCGGCTTCTGATAAGCTTTACAATGCCCGGTCTATTGTGCGAGACTATCGCCGTATTGGTGAGGAGATCTCGAACCGATTTAATGGCGGAAAATCCGGTACACTCTGGTATTATCGAGCCATCTTAGAAGCATTTCGTCAAGTTGAGGTCACTCCTGTGGTGTCGGAGTTGGATCGAGTGGTTCAAGAATTGGAACAATTGGCCAATGAAAATTCAAGCAGTAAACAGTAAAGCTTTTTCATTTTCTAGAATTATAAATCTTCACTCATTACTCCCGTACAGACGTTGCATGCAACGTCTCTACTTACTCCTTACTTCCTCTGTTCCCTAATTATGGCAAATGTTCGCTTAGACAATATAACGCGGCGATATCAAACGGTAAGCGCCCTCGAAGAAATTAGCTTTGAAGTTCCAAACGGTCAGTTTTGGGTGTTGGTGGGGCCTTCCGGCTGCGGAAAATCAACGTTGCTGAGAATGATTGCCGGCTTAGAAACCGTGACGAGTGGTAATCTTTATATTGAT
>CAYNXM010000373.1:0-12586 GCA_964401105.1 uncultured Lyngbya sp.
CCAGTAGGCTTTACTCAAGTTGGAGTGTTTTGGTTCGGTAAATTTTCAATTGGCACATCTTGTGGAGGGAAATCTTGCGGAGGCGAATCTTGCGGAGGCAAATCTTGCGGAGGCAAATCTTGTGGGGGCAAATCTTGTGGGGGCAAATTTTGTGGGGGCAAATCTTGTGGGGGCAAGACTTCAGGAGGCAAATCTTCGAGGGGCGAATGTTAAGGGGACGATATTAGAAAACAATTCTCAGCAAGATCAATAGCGATAAGGTGCGTTACTGACTGACGCACCCTACACAAAGAATATATAACGCACTTGACGTTGCTGAATCGAGACATGATTCCGCCCCCCTACCCCCAATCCTGGGGGAGAAAGATAACTTAACGTCCCTATCTTTCAAAGCCCCCAATGTTGGGGGTTTGGGGGCAGGGGATGCACGGGGGCATTCAAAAATCAGAGAATAGTAATTCATGTTTTAAATCAGCAACGCCACGCACTTAAACTCTCAGCTTTAACCACAAGGGCAATGGCAAACCTTTAGGAAAAACTAACAATAGCGGTAAAAACCCACTGACGATTCAAGGTAAAATTTACTGTAGAATTTATCAATAGCAGAAAACAAGTGGATGAAGACATAGATTGTTGTGGATTCCCGTCTACACGGGAATGACAGGTTATGTTTTGTCCTAACTCTCTCTTTTTTTGCTACAGTCCGTCAATATCCATAGCAGGTTGCGAGTCGTCTATTTATAAATCGTAGAGATATTATATATAATGTTTCTGCCCAAAGATTCCAGAAGCTTTATATAATAGGCAAGTTATCCCCCTATTGCCTATTGCCTGTTGCGCGTTGGCGTAGCCTTGCGGTAGCAGTATCGCAAAGTGTCTAAAGAATCACAAATTCAGGAGAACTATGTCACAATTGAGTCTGATGAATCCGAGTACCACTGGGCAAACCCAATCTCCACAACATCCGGTCGCCTCCCCTCAAAATCATCAAGAAATAGATTGTGATTCTCAAGCTTCCCCTCAACTGGATCTAAATCGAGTCAATCAAGAATTAGCGGATGTCACGGCGACTGAGTTGGTACAGTGGGCGGCAGAGACTTTTACAGATGGGTTAGTCATGAGTACTAGCTTTGGCATTCAGTCCGCTGTAATGCTGCATTTGGTGACTCAAGTCGTGCCGGATATTCCTATTATCTGGATTGATACGGGATATTTACCTGCTGAAACTTATGTATTTGCCGACGGGTTAACTGAAAGATTAAATCTTAATTTAAAAGTGTATCAATCTGCCATCAGTCCGGCGCGGATGGAAGCGCTTCAGGGCCGTTTGTGGGAAGCCGAAACCGTTGAAGCACTGAACCGTTATGATTATATTCGTAAAGTTGAACCGATGCAACGAGCCTTAACAGAACTGGGTGCAACGGCTTGGTTAGCAGGTTTACGCGCCGATCAAACCCAACACCGTCAAACGCTACAACGAGTTGATCAACAGTCCGAAGTATATAAAATTTATCCGATTTTACATTGGAAAGCGCGGGAGATTTACAAGTATCTCAAAGCCCATGATTTACCTTATCATCCCTATTTTGATCTCGGTTACACCAGTGTCGGAGATTGGCACTCTAGCCGTCCCATTACCCCTGACGATCAAAATGAACGGGATACTCGTTTCCGAGGATTAAAGCAGGAATGTGGTTTACACGTACCAAAAACAGAGGAAGAAGCCCAAAGTTTAGATTCAAGTTCATTGTAAACCAATGAATCCCTCTCCTGACTGTTAGTGGGAGAGGGGCTAAGGCTTTAGACAATCTCAAACTGATTAATACCCAAATTCGGAGTATTTTCCAGGGTGGCTAACGTCACAGGATTTTGATTACCCACCCCATCAAGATCGATACTGAGAACCCCTGTATTAGTATTGTAAAGGACGTTAGCACTGGTGCCGACTGCTTGAGGATTTACGCCACTGACAAACACTCCTGTGGAGGATGCAGTCCCATCACTAAGATTGGTCCCTGCCTCTAAACCACTGCCAAAGCCAGCAGCATTAAGCCAGAAGACATCTCCCTCAACGATATCAAAATCCGTCAGAATATCACCACTATCACCAGCATCAGCCAGTTTAGTATAGATAAATTGGTCGGCACCGCCACCGCCTGTGAGTTTGTCATTTCCTTCCCCGCCGAGGATTTCGTTATCGCTATCGTTACCGTGCAGGACATCATCAAAGTCAGACCCTGCAATATTACTCACATCACTAAAGTTAGTTTTGTTTCCGGCAGCCTCTAAAACGGCATCATAATAAAAGCTAGCCATCTTTTCATAGCCGGCGGCTGTGGGATGCAAACCGTTATCAGCCGGAGGCGCAGTCATATCATTTTCTGTGATGGCGTTATCTCCTGACCTGATATCAACAAAAGAGATATCTTCTCCGAAAGCCTCGTATGTTTCTACAGTCTCAGGAATTAAAGCATTGTAATCGTCAATATTATCAGTACGACCGTAAAAATTACTGTTTGGATGAATAGGGGCAATTGTTGAAACAATTAAATGGCCGTCGAATGAAGGAATATCAAAGATATCACCAATTAAGTTATCCAGTTTATTGTTAATGTTAGAACCGCTACTGCTAGAATCATTTGTTCCGATCTTCAATAGAACAATATCAGGATCGCTATCCGGTATCCAGACATCAACACCCCCACTGCCATTACGGCCATCAGCAATCTCATCAACTTTCCAACCCCGATGTCCTTCATTATCGCGGTCAAAGCTATTGTCAAGACCATTGACTTCAGACCCGACAAAATCAACCTCTAAGCCAATCTCTGTTAAGTCTTCGTATAAGAAACGACGGTATCCTTCCCAGTCGTCTTCATCTTGAGTATTATCTTCTTTCCCTGCCGTAATTGAATCCCCTAACGGCATCAGCTTAATGGGATCATCATAGGACAGTTGGATGGCAAAATCTTGATCGAGTCGGGCTAAAATCGGTTGACTTGAAAGGCTATAACTAATGGTTTCGCCATTAATATCGGGGTCGGGGTTCGTGTTATCATCCTCAGCCGGAATAAACTCAACATAATCAACGCGGGTAGATTCTCCGGTTTGGCGTTGTCCCTCTAAAGAAAATACATCTCCAGTATTAATGGTAATATCTTGGGCAACCACGCGCTGAACACGGTTCTTGTCAGCAACTTTGCTACTACCTAAACTTTGATCGAATGTCCAAGAATCGAGTTCGTTTCCTGCTAAACTCGCAGTTACATTCCCCGTACCGTCATTTTCATCAAAGTAGGTAACAATAATATTATATGAACCGCTGGCTCCTGTAAATGTGTAATCGGCTGTACCCGTTTCATCTCCCCCGCCTAACAATTCAATCGCAATTAACTCCCCACCGGAGACGATATTAGTATCATAACTATCCTCAACAAAGTAATTTCCCCCTAAGTCAAAATCTTCGGCTTCTACCTTAATTTCATCTAAGGGAATATTGGACTCAACCTCTACCTCAAAACTGCCAATATTTCCCGCAGCTACAGCATTACCACTGGTATCAATAACCGTATTTCCCGCAACAGAAACTGTGTAAGTTCCAGCTTCATTTGTATCCCAACTGCCTCCGGGTGCATCTAAACGATAGGTCGCTACTCGAGGTGAACCATTACTATTATTATCAACTTGAACAAAGTCAATCGTTTGATTAATATTATTACTATCTTGAACAGTAATAGCTGTATTTATAGTAGAAATATCAACCGCTTCGTTATCTTCAAATGTGACAGTAAAGGTGTAAGAGTCGTTGCTATCAAGATCAGTACTAAAGTCATTAGCAGTGAGTATAGCAGTCGGGGCAATTGTATCTACAAAAACAGGAACAAACTCAATCCCATCAATAGCAGCCGTTTCTCCCCCATCCATAGAAGCCGCAATTTCAATATTATCGCCGGGGTTTATTTGTAGTCCTTCAAATAAAGTGGTCTCAATTTTATTATTCCCTGAAGGGCGAGAACCAGCCGAATCTTGATTTAAAGTAATCGTTTGCTCATTGCTACCAATAGTGAGTTTAATGTTGGCTTGTCCATCAGATTCATCGTAATGAGTCAAAATAACATCGTAAGTTCCTGCGATTTCGTTAAAACTAGTGGTTGCCTTACCCGTTAACTCTGTGAGATGAATCAGTTGATTGTTGTCTGCAAAATCTCTAACCTTTGTAATATATCCGCTATCTAAATTAAAACTTTCTGCTTCCAATTGAAACGCTGCCATACTTATTCCCTCAAACTATTGTGAGTTTCACGTATACAGCACCCGGTTTAATAAAACTTATAGTAGACTTTATAGAAAATTCACTCTATTAAGTTGTAACATTTATGATCTAATATAACAGTAGTTTTACTGAATCTTTAATTGAGACCTCTTGTTTTTAAAGGAATGGTAAAGTCTTCTTAAAAAATCAGAACTTATGTGAATTTTGTCAGGAAATCAGATATTGTATAACAATCAGGTGGGAGTTGTACTGAATCCTATCCCATAAACCTCTTACCCGAAACTTCAAAAAAAAATTATAGGATATTAATCAATACTTGGAACTGATATACCGATGGATAGCTATCTTTTATCTAGGATTTAGAGGAGAATATAAAATCTAAGTCGGTTCTCTTAAAAAAATCTCCGTTCTTGATAGCCCCTCACACAAAAAAAATTAAAATGTATTCAAATCGTAGCCAGTACAGTGCATAGTATGTTATTTTTTGATAGAAGGTAAGTGGGTGCGGATGATCAATCAAATGATCGTAATGAAATGTATAAAGGCTGAGTATTAGCATTAATTCGCTGTTTAGGATGCATCAAGGAATTTGGACAACTCCGACACCTATAGTTTCTCCTTTCTGTAAGATCTTTCCCGTCAGATTTTCACTTATGAATCACAGACAGACTGCCTTAAAGACTATTCAACTCAAGTCTTGGCTACCGCTTGGGGTGATTGTGTTACTCGCAACAATATTACGACTTTATCAACTCGGGACAGAAAGTCTTTGGGTTGATGAAATGTTGAGTATTGGGGACGCTCAGCGCCTCAATGAGATCTTGACGTTGCCTTATGTTCGTCCCTTTTATTTCCTGCTTTTAGCCGGCTGGATGCAACTGGGGACGAGCGATGTTTGGTTACGAGGGTTATCCGTAATTTTAGGGATAGGGAGTGTATTCTTCACCTATCAATTGGGTCGTCGCCTGGTAGGAGAGGCAACCGGACAAATTGCCGCTTTGCTGATGGCCCTATCGCCGCTATTTATTAATCACTCCCAAGAAATTCGGATGTATACCTTGGTGAGTTTTTTAAGCTTGGCGGGGACATTAGCCCTGAGTTATGCCCTAGAGCGTCCCACATTTCCATTGCTGGCTGGCTGGACTGCCGCTCGTACAGCATTATTAATCACCAATGTCAATACCGTTCTGATTGTATTACCAGACTTACTGATTGTTTGTTGGACATATCGCCAGAAAATCCGCACCCTGTTTGCTTTTGCTGCCGGGTTTGCCGTCACGGGTTTATTTTTCTTACCCCCATTTTGGGCTTTAACCTTTGGGGGGGTTTCGGAAAAGTTTATGTCTAACCAGGTGGGAGACTATGCCAAACCGGGCATCCTGCAAGTGGTCGGCATGATCACTCAGTTTGTTGTTTATTGGCCGTTACGGCATTTACTGGAGTCCAATCAAATTTCTTTGGGCAAAGGAGAATTAGGAGACGCTTCTTTACTCAACAATCTATTTGCCACTCAAGGACTGACATTACTGTATTATGCGGGATTTACAGCCCTGCTGTGTGGGTTGTTAGGCTTAGCTGTGATTGCGGTCTTCACACAATATCGCTCTGAACGATTAGTCTGGTTAGCAGCCTGGGGATTTATCCCGGCGATCGCCAGTTTTGTTTTATCCTATCTGCAAAGTTCAATCTGGTTTCCTCGCTATCTGATGTTTATTGCCCCCTACTTTCTAATCTTGGTAGCGGGAGGATTTATGGTAATTTGGAACTGGCGCAAACCAGCAGCTATGGCAATCATCGTGGCTTATCTTATTGCAGTCAGCGGTGGTTTAAAAGACTACTACACAACCTTGTATCGTAATGACTGGCAAGGAGTGGCTGAGTTTATCCAACAAAACGAGCAACCAGAAGATGTGATTGTTTACTACTCCGTTCAACGATTTTTTGATCAATCCTTACCCCGATATTATAATGGCTCAGGGAAGTTGTATCCCATCAATAAACCCAGTCCAAGTCCATTATCAGCCGCTGAGATTGAACAAGAGTTAGGGTCTATCCCTCCTGTTGAATCCCGTTTATGGTTAGTGTGTTGGGTATTTTGCCGCGATCAAGAAGGAATTGAAAATATATTTGAAACTGTTGTTGGGGAAGATTATACCTTGGAAAACCAAACCACTTTTAAAAGTTTAGAGTTTGACCCGGTGAAAGTTTTTCTGGTAAGTTCTGATACTGATACTGTATAGATGGAGTCTAGAACAGATTCCGGGCTGCAATCAATCCACTGAAATCCCTGAACATTAAAGGAATTAGGATATCATGACGACGACTGCATTAAGAGCGAGACAGAAAAAAAGGATAAATCTAGAACAATACCGAAAGGTTACAGTAAACTAGAAGCTGAAGGCTAATGTGCATCAATATTTGTGAACTAATCAGAGCGCTTTAACATTTACCCAGTGGATCAATTCCCTTAATTATCAGTAATTCATTGACCCGACTTAGACTTCTGAGTAATCTATTAACATAAGTCAAAAATCGCATGAACACTTCTCAAATTGATCAAATGCTCTCCACACCATCTGAGCTGTCCAAAAAGCCTCAAGTCTCAGTTGTGGTTCCCATCTATAACGAGGTGGAAAGCATACCCAAACTGCTCGATAAAATTTATGAAAGCTTAAAAGCAACTGGATTAGATTATGAACTGATTTGTGTTGATGATGGCTCTTCAGACGGATCGACTAATTTGTTGAGAACAGAAGCTGAAAAACGTCCTTATCTCAAAGCGATTATCTTACGCCGCAATTATGGTCAAACCCCAGCAATGGCGGCAGGATTTAACCACGCCACGGGTGAGGTGATTGTGACGTTAGATGGTGACCTGCAAAATGATCCTGCCGATATTCCCAAGCTGCTGGGTAAGTTGAACGAAGGGTACGATGTGGTGAGCGGTTGGCGGCACAAGCGACAGGATCATTGGACACGAGTCATTCCTTCTAAAATTGCCAACCGATTAATTGGCAACATGACCGATGTCAGACTCCATGATTATGGCTGTTCTCTCAAAGCTTATCGGGCTGATGTGGCGGCGGATATGAAGTTGTATGGTGAACTTCACCGCTTTTTACCTGCATTAGCTGCCATTGAAGGGGCACGGATTACAGAAATTGAAGTTGACCATCATGAGCGTCAGTATGGTCATAGTAAATATGGATTAGATCGGACTTTCCGAGTGGTGATGGATTTGCTCACCATCTCCTTTATCAAAAAGTTCCTGACTCGACCCATGCACGTTTTTGGTTTACTGGGTCTAATCGCTATGATATTGGGAATGATGTCTGGCAGTTACTTGACGTTTGTCAAGTACGTTTTGGGAGAATCCATTGGCGATCGACCCTTGCTGATTTTCTCCGTACTATTGACCCTGACAGGAATTCAGCTTTTCTGCTTTGGTTTGCTGGCAGAATTATTAATGCGAACCTACCATGAATCACAAAATCGACCGATTTATCGAGTTCGAGAGGTGCTCAATCGGGAGACTCCCCTATATTCAGTGCAACCCAGCCAGAGTACCAGTCATGGGACTCCGGTTAATGAAAGTCCCTAGACTCCTAAGATTCCGCAGCCAATGGAAAGATCTGACACATCATATACTGCGGTAAACTCCGATCCGGCTGATTCTGAGTACAAGAACGATTGACAGCCTCTTCAGTCGGATTTTGGGGCGGAACGATACAAATGGCTAATTGTCCAATACTGACCATTAGGGTGTTGACTCGATGCAAGATATTATCTTTTTCTTGAATCAGTCGATCGGCAATGGAAAGATCCGGAGCTATAATAAAAAATGTATTAATCCCAGCTTCATTGGGAGCCATCCCAAAACTACAGTCATTCAGCAAGGCTCGAATTGTAGGGGTAAAATCTGCAATGAAGTGACGAATGAGTGCTTGATAAAAAGATTCGTTGAGATCATGATTATTAGAAATTGGTTGCTGTAACATCGCATTCCCTCGCTCCGCGCTATATACATTAAGAGGAGCAGCAAAACTGTTCTCCTCAACCAATTTAACATTTATTAACATCACGAGCAGAAATATTTTAAGTGAGGCGTAAGGGCATCAGTAAGCTAAGCTGTATTTGTATCTCCCCGATTAAATTAAAAGCGAAGCATCCTTTGGCTTCCCCCTTACCAAGGGGGACGGGAGGGGGTAATTTTGTGATTAAATATCGAGGCGTTGATAAACCTCATCAAGATGACGCAGATGATATTTGGGATCAAAACAAGCTTCTATTTCTTCAGATGATAATGTTGCACTCACCCGTTGATCTTGAGTAATTAAGGTTTGGAAATCTCCCTGCGGTTTATTCCAGGCTTCATGGGCGCAAGATTGAACAATTTGATAGGCATCTTCCCGACTTAACCCTTTATCGACTAATGCTAGTAATACCCGTTGACTGAAAACAACACCGCCATAAACGTTCATGTTGCGCTTCATGTTTTCGGGATACACTAACAGATGCTTGACTAAGTCTGTGGCTTCAACTAACATAAAATGAGCAATAATTGAGGCATCGGGTAAAATCATCCGTTCAACTGAACTGTGAGAAATATCCCGTTCATGCCACAAAGCTACATTTTCCAGCGCGGCAACGGCATGACCCCGAATAATCCGGGCTAAACCGCTTAAACGTTCGCTACGAATAGGATTACGTTTGTGAGGCATGGCTGAAGATCCTTTCTGTCCTTTGGAAAAGAACTCTTCAACTTCTAAAACATCTGTCCGTTGTAAGTTGCGAATCTCAACCGCAAACCGTTCAATTGATGCGGCGAGTAATGCTAAAGTTTGCACATATTCGGCATGGATATCTCGCGAGACCACCTGAGTTGAAGCCGTATCCGGTTTTAAGCCTAAATTCTGACAAGTAATTTCTTCAATTTTTGGATCGATATTAGCGTAAGTTCCCACTGCCCCGGAAATCTTACCCACTGCAATATGATCGCGCAGACTCACTAACCGTTCTCGGTTGCGATAGATTTCTGCTAACCATCCGGCTAACTTAAAGCCAAAGGTAATCGGTTCAGCGTGAATGCCATGCGATCGCCCAATCATTACGGTTTCCCGATGTTGTTGAGCCTGATACCGGATCGCCTGAGTTAAGCATTCTATCCGTTCTAATAATATATCTAAACTCGCTACTAATTGCAATGCTAGGGCAGTATCGAGCATATCAGAACTGGTGAGACCTAAATGAATGTATCGCCCAGCCTCACCGACATATTCATTCACATTGGTTAAAAAAGCAATCACATCATGACGGACTTCTGCTTCAATTTCTAAGACCCGGTCTGGGTCGAAATTAGCTTTTGCCTTAATTTCCTTCACCGCTTCAGCCGGAATATACCCCAATTCGGCTTGGGCTTCACAAACGGCTATTTCTACCTGTAACCAAGTTTTTAACTTATATTCATCTGTCCACAGATTCCCCATTTCGGGCAAAGTATAACGCTCGATCATATCAACTTATCAAATGTAAAATGTAAAAATCTAGTGTTCAACAAATCACCAGATGCTCTGTTTGATACTGCGTGCCGCAACGCTACTGCATGCCGCAAGGCTACGCCAACCGCAACCGCGAATGACTGAATGAATAACTCTGATTCAGACAACCTTCCTATTGTAACGGTCGATGGTCATCTTGTTGATAATTTATTTAACGTTGACTTGATAAGTTAAGATCCCTTGATATGATTTTGAGAAAAGAATTAACAATAATCAGTTGAGGGTTATTTCGTGAATGTTCGATCTTTCTTCGTTTTAGTAGTTTCTACAATTGTTATGGCGGGCTGTGGTATGAAAACCCGTTCGATGCAATATTCGGTTGAAGAAGTGGCGGGTTATTTAACAGGCGTAATGGATACAACACAACAAGCCGCAGCTATTGCTGATGCGCCCAGTGTACGGATGACGACCTGTGAGGTTGAAGTTGAAGAAATAGAGGAAATTAATCAAACTTCTCCTATGATTTTTTTATATCAAGAACAAGCTATGACGGATAAATTAGATAAACCTTATCGTCAGCGTTTTTTAAAGATTGCAGAAGATGATAATCAACAACAAGTTGAATCAATCACTTTTAAACCTCAACAACCGAAAAAATTAATTGGATTTTGCAATCAACCTAAAAGTCAACGAGTGATTACAATGGCAGAACTTGGAGAAAATCATTGTAGTGTTTTCTTAGAAAAAAAGGGTTCTGGGTATCTGGGTGAAACCCAGCCGGAAGGCTGTGCTTCTAATTATCGGGGTGCGGTTAAAATTACGAATACAATTACTTTAGATAAAACCGGAATGGATACTTTAGATCGGGGATTTGATGGATCGGGTAAACAGGTTTGGGGGGCTGAAAATAGACCTTATCAATTTCGCCGTTCCTCATCTGAGTCTACTTCAATTCAGTAATACAACAGACTTAAAATTTAAGTCAAAGTTAGAATAACAAATAGCCTTGTAGGGTGCGTCCGACAGACGCACCACGCACAATTGCTGGTGTAAATAGATTAGCGATACGTCTGACGACGCGCGCGCGCGATCGCTGCTATATAACGGATTGAAAAATTAAGTCAAATTTATAAAAAAAAGTAGCAAGGTTTTAGATCAAAATACCTCATAACCTTGCTACGAATCAATACTAATACGATAGATTCTGTTAGTTTTTTGGATGTCAGACAAGAGAAGAGAATACACGTATTATTTCTTAGGCGTGCAAATTCCCTCATGTAAGTTTCCGCCGTCGCGCCTACAGAGCGCGCCACTTTCCCACAGCAAAGCAGAAGTTATGCAAATCACCGGGGGTTGCCCCCAGGGTCGGCGAGGGTCGCACTACTTTTGAGTTCTTTGCTGAATTAATAAAAACAATTTTCAATAAAAAAGTCAAGAGGATCTTCCCAGTTCGACCTGAATTAAAGAAGCTAAATGAGCTAAAACCCTTTTATAGCTTGATTTTTTAATCTTTTTGTCAATATGAAAAATTGTTAAGTTCTGATTCATTTTTGTAATATCTTGAAAATTATTGCAAAATACTTGACATTATAATCCTTTTTGTTGAATATTATTATCAATAAGTACAGCCAAGCTGTAACTTGTACTCAATACGAGACGAGGAGATTTTATGACCAGTATGGTAACTGAGGTTTTTCCAGCAGAAGGGGAGTCATTTCCCTGGTGGGCTGGTAATGGCCGGTTAGCCAATTTATCCGGACGCTTACTCGGTGCCCATGTGGCTCACGCGGGTTTGATTGTCCTGTGGGCAGGGGCTTATACCCTATTTGAACTGTCTCAGTTCAACCCAGATGTCCCGATGTATGAACAAGGACTGATTTTGTTACCTCACCTCGCCGCAGAGGGTTGGGGTGTCGGGGCTGGGGGCGAAGTAGTGGATACCTATCCCTATTTTGTGATTGGGGCTTTGCACCTGATTAGTTCAGCTTTTCTGGGTTTTGGTGGCATCTTCCACTCAGTTAAAGGGCCGGAAGTACTGGAAGACAAGTTTTCCTTCTTCGGCTATCGGTGGGAAGATAGCAAAAAAATGACTACCATTATCGGCATTCACCTCTTATTGCTCGGAGGCGGTGCGTTTTTACTGGTAGCCAAAGCAATGTTTTTCAATGGTTTATATGATACCGCAATTGATGATGTGCGGTTAGTCACGAATCCGACTTTAAACCCCGCTACAATTTTTGGCTATTTATTTGGCGGCGGCGGTAAATTTTGGTTAGCTGGAGTTGATAACTTAGAAGACTTAGTCGGTGGTCATATCTGGGTTGGCATTCTCTGCATTGGCGGTGGGATATGGCATATTCTGACTCAACCGTTTGATTGGACAAAACGCCTATTTATTTGGTCAGGAGAAGCCTATCTCTCCTACAGTATTGGGGCTGTGGCTTTGATGTCGTTTATCGCTACATTATTTGTTTCCGTCAATACTATTGCTTATCCCCCAGAATTTTACGGGCCAACTTTAAGTATTGGTATCGAACAATTCCCCTATTTTCGCGACCCCACAGGGGCTTTAACCTCTCGTGTTTGGTTAGCCAATACTCAATTTTGGCTGGGCTTCTTCTTCCTACAAGGTCATATTTTCCATGCGTTACGGGCCGCCGGGTTTGATTTCCGTACAGGCAAACAAGAGGAAGAGTTAGTCAGTGAAGCGCAAACTCCTCAGGAGGCAGCCTGATGACAATTGCAGTTGCTCAAAAACAATATGACTGGCTGGCTGGAAATGCTCGCTTTGTTAACCTTTCCGGTAAACTCTTAG
>CAYNXM010000374.1:0-48662 GCA_964401105.1 uncultured Lyngbya sp.
CCTCGCAACACATCATCACCGTTGTTACCTTCAATCAGATCATTGCCTAAACCCCCAGCTACAGTATCATTACCATTGCCGCCAGATAAGGTTTCGTTGGCTTCTGTCCCAACAACTTCATCATCCCCTGCTAAGGGATCATTAATCATCAATTGTCCGCGAATTTCACCGCCTGGGAACCCTTCTGTGTGAACATTCCAATATAAGTCCACATCTTCACCGACTTCGGCATCCCTAATATCATCGACAAACGTACTCAAAGGAATTAACGCCGGATCTGTTTCTTCCCAAATGCCGGATAATGTAACAGAACCATCGCCATTGTCAACAACTGTTAAATCATCTGCATCTTGACCACCTGCTGCGGGGGCAACTAAGTCAAATAAACCGAAAGCAACAGGCCCATTGACTCCTGTTTCAGCATTATGAATATGAATGCGGGTGACATCATCTGCGGTGTCAGGAGTTTGGGGTTCTGTTCCTAATAATTGCCAGAAGTCTAAGCCAGAAACTGTTAGATCGTATTCTAAAGCATCTCCTGCTTCATTTAGGGTTAAAACAGATGTACCTGTTGCTGTTGAACCTGTAGGTTCAGGAACTTCTTGATCTCCAGTTAATGTAGAAGATAAATTAACGGGTTCGTTCAGAAAGACTTGAATTCTTGCGGCTTGATAATCTGGTGCGGTAAAATCTGCATTGAAAAAGTCATCAGAACTGAGAATATTTCCGCCGGGAATAAATCCCTCTGCAATTTGAACGACACCATTTTCATCTACCCCTGTATTCGGCGTTTGTTGTCCAAAAAAGGCTGTATTTTCTGGTAGTTCGTCATTGACTTCTGTACCTGCATCGAGTATATTACTGCCTGCCACAATAAAATCAGCACCAATAAAATTACCATTTTCATCGATAATTTGATGAGCGCGTTCATTTCCATTAGCAATGAAAAAGTCATTACTAGGAATGATCATTGCAGCATAATTAAAAAAGGCACTTTCAGGATCATTTAAATCTAATTCAACCGTAAATGTTGCAGTTTCACCGGGATCAATGGGGCCAGGCGTGCCGTCTGTACCGAGAATTGTACCTTGAACCGTTCCAAATCCAGCTAAGTCAAATTCTGTGGAAATTAGGTCAGTGGCTCCATCTTCTGCTAAACTTTCTAAACCCGGAGAAGCAGGACGACCGCGATCGTAAGTATCAAATGTACCGTCATGAAAACCAAACCATAATGGGGTGATAAATGTACCATTTTCTGGGGCTAAGTTTTCAATGCTAATTGTAACAGTTTGAACAGTCATGATTCAAGCTCCTAGTGCTCAATTAAGGATTTAATTTTGTCAAGTAAATTAAGCTGTACTTAATCTTTGAAGACGATCAAAGGTTTTATAAAAAACCTCCTTATTCATTACTATAGTCGCTAAGTCTAATCGCGAAAATATTATAATGTTTGAAAAAGTATGATCTTTAAACCAGTGATTATCTTTTTTATTGACCTAGTATATTAATGACTTTTTTCCTGAGATTACCCTGAGAGAAAGCTGATAATTAGATGTAAAAATTTAGATTGTAGTGGACTGATATACACCGAAAAAGTACTAATCGCGATTACTAGGTCAATAAATTAACTGCTCATTGCTATAATATTGAGTCATTCAACTGAGTAGATCTGAGCATCGATCATGATTCAACGACATATTGCAACCTTCTCAACTGTGGTGCTGACCACTGTTGGGCTTAAGATGCCTGCCGCTGAGGCAACCCCTGTAACCTATGATTTCACGGTGGTTGTCACCCAAGGAACTCTGGCAGGAAATACATTTAGTGGCTCTTTTACCTATGATGACGCAGATCTTGAGGGAGTGGGAACAGAGACTATTGAAGTTGAAGATGGACTGAAAGTTAATATGAATTTTTTAGGAGAAGACTATACCGAAACAGCCGATATTGACTATCCTAAGTTTCCCCAATTGATTTTTGAAGCAGGAGAAATTCAACGATTAGACTATTGGATTGAACCCGGAAAACGCGGTATTTGGTGGGGGTTACCGGGTTGGGAAATCGAACTCTCTCCACGAAATTAATGAATTTTCTGTAACTGATTTGTCATTTCCTGAGTCATTTGAGACAATTGTTGCAACTTCTGAGCCACTTCCCCCGAAGTTAATAACTTTTTAGCTTTCAATAAACCGGAGTTCAGTTCAGGACAGGCCCCCATGCGCCACAAATAAAATCCCCCATTCCAAATAGCAGCTTGCATCATCTCACTGTCTTCCCCGGCTAGGACTGATTTCATTTGGTCAATCAGATCGGATGTGGAAGTTAAGGGAATTTCTTTCCCTGCTAAACCATAATCTTCCGGATGCAAGAGTAACCGTTCTAAGCTATTATTAGTCTGATTAACTGTAAATTGGGGTTGATGTGCCCCAATAATACAGGTGCGATCGCGAGGTAAATCACAACTGCCTTCTAAACCTTTAACGGTTATATAATTAGAAGTGCTTCGCCAACGAAATGCTTCTTGAAACATCCCTTCTGTGGGCGGATGAACGTATCCCGCAGCAATGGTGAGATCACCATCACAGGGTGACCAAATTAATTCCATGGTGGATAATGGTGGTCGTTTGCCAATTTCTCGCCGATAGGAAACTAGCGTTGCTGCCATCGGAAAATGAGTCGGCAGATAAACAAATCCAATACCCGTTTTATTTAAGACTTGCTGAACTTGCTCAAGAGAGAGTTGATGCCAAAAAACGTCTAAATTTTGCCAGATTTCAATTAAGGGAATTCCTTCTTTTGTCGGCATCCGCTCCCCCCCGTGTAGGATGACTGAAATACCTGCTGTGGCTAAAATTAGCGCGGTTAAAGGCGTAACTGGAGCAGTGCGGGAGCGACCATCATAGGGGCAGCCTAACACAATTGTCGGCTTAGGGGGCGGGGTGAGATGGGGGCCGAATTGATCGTAAGTATCCAGCATTCCGGCTAATTCTTCTCCGGTGGGGCGTTTGATCCGATGAGCGATCAAAAAAGCGCCAATTTGAGCCGGAGTTGCCTCTTGTTGCAGCATCATTCCCAAGGCATCAGCAGCCTCACAACGATTCAGACTTTGACCCGTGTGTGGCCCGCTACCAATTTTTTTAAGAAGTTCCCGAAATCGATCGCTCATAATATTTTGTATTTGATACCCTTAAATTGAGCATTAGCTAATTAATCGTTCTGAGTTAATCCTTTGGTAGACGACATCTAACTTTGGGGGAATGTGCTGATGAACTAATTTCCAGAAATACTCAATCGGTGGAATTTGCATCCGGTCAGATGTTGTCACAATCACCACCTCTCGAGTTAAATCAGATGAACCCTTGAGTGGATGAGTCATCGCAGCGGATGAATTACGGCTTGAACACTGATGCAATGGTGCAATCGTCCGAATGGTTAAAGTCGAGTCAGTTTGTGCTTCGATTAAGGCAGAGTGAGGCAATAATGCAATCAATTCTCCTTGGCGGACAACCCCCCGAAATGCATCGAGAGTATTTAATTCTAATGCAGCTTTGAGAGTGACCCCGGCTCGATTGAATTGATCTTGCAATAAGCGCCGCATCCCATAGCCGTCTTTAAACACCACTTGGGGATAACGAATCAGTTCTGTCCACGGGATCTGAGTATAGCGACTCAGGGGATGATCCTGCGCCATCAACACTTCAATCGGTTCTTCATATAATACATCCACCAGCAGCTCGTTGCTATTGGTAAAAGCCGGATTATTCATCACGATGGCAATATCAACTAAACCATCTTTTAGCACTTTGAGGGCGCGATCGCTTCCCAGTGAGGTCACCCGCAGTTGAGTTTCGGGATAAATCTGGCAAAATCGCTGTAATACGGGGGGTAAATAGCTAGAACAAATAGAGTGCACCGCTGCGACACATAATTCAGGTTGCTTCCCGGCTAACAGCTCATCCAGCTCTGCGGTGGCATTTTGCCACGTCTGACAAATTTTACGAGCATAGGGCCACAACCGTTCTCCCCCAACGGTTAATTTGGCTTGGGTGGAGCGATGAAATAGGGATAAACCCAGCTCAGTTTCGAGGGCTTGTACCTGCCGGCTGATGGTTGATTGAGTCACACCACACTGACGAGCAGCTTGCTGAAAGCTTCCGGTTTCAGCAACAGATAGAAAAGATTGTAACTGCTCTAGACGCATGGATGTTCACAACTTAAATCTTGATTGCTGATTTAATGCTAGCGGATTGAGAAAATAGATTTCGTAGAAATGGATACAAGTTGCTCATGGGTTATTTAAGTGTCTTGTTTCCCATTGCGATCGCTCACCATTCTGACAAGGCAATATTAATCCCATTTTTGAGTAATGAAGGCAAATTGCTTTGACGTGCTAAAGTGGTTAATCGTTGATGAACCCGTTGTGCATTCAGTTGTTTTAAAGCGGCAATACAATGAAGTTGAACCCGAGTATCCTCTGTCTCCAACAGTTGAATTAGAGCATCAATGGCATCAGTTTGTCCGAGCTGACCTAAGGCTGAAGCGATTAATTGTTGAATTTCAACGGATTGAATAGCGGCGATCGAACTATTGAGTAAACGGATTAAAATATCAGTTCCTAACCCTTTCATTTCTGGTTTTTCAACCCGTCCTAACATCCGAATAATTTCTTGATAGAGGGGGTTTTCACCCCTATTTTCTATTTCCCTCTCTTCGCCTTGTTGAAAGATTGAGTAGAGATAATTTAACGATACAGGGGTTTCTATCCAAGCTAAAGCCCTCACCCCATCTCGCTTTAAGGCAAACGGTGTTGTTGGAGACTGAACTTGTTCAAATAAAGCGGTTGCGGCCCCATCTGTCGCCAAACGAGCCAAGGCGATTTGCGCTTGTTGACTGACTTCTGCACGGAGATCCCACAATAACGGTTGTAAATGTTCTACCAAATTTAATTGAATTTGTAAATCCTTTCGCATTCCCAAAGCAGCAACGGCTTCTTTACGAACGGTTGCATGGGTATCCTGTAAAGCATTTAACAATACAGGAGGCACTCGCCGATCGTGAAAACTCCCCAACGCTTCAATTGCATAAGTACGGACTTGAGGATTGGGATCGTCGGTGACTTGGAGTAAAGCAGGTAAAGTCTCAATATGGCGCATTTGGGCTAAAGCGGCGGTTGCCAAAGGCCGTAAAGATTCAGTTTCTAGCAAACCCGTTAGGGGAACAATGGCTGACTTGCCTAAATTTCCTAACGCCACAGCAACCATTTGTTGAACAGAGGCATGGTCATCGGTGGGAGTGGGGTGTGTTTGTTGCAGACAATTGACTAATGCATTAATCACCACTTCTGTGTCAAACTGCCCTAAAATACGGGCAACAAACCATTGCACTTCTGGATCGGCTTCAACATCTTCTAAAATAGCAACTAATGGATCGATCGCAGCAGAGCCAATTCTCCCTAAAGTTTTGGTTGCCTCCCAACGTTGCTGAAAGTCCCCCGACTCAAGATCCCTTAAGGCTTGCTGTAATAACTGTTGAGATTCAGGGTTGGATACATTATGCAACTGACTACTCATAGAGAATATAAATTGAGTAAATTTAGTAATTTCAAATTTTAACAGCCCTAAAATCTAAGTTAGCTTTAAATAATAGCAATCATAATCAAAAAAATCTAATTGGAAGTCAACAAGCTTTTACGGTATGGTTTGCTCATGGTTCTCTTATTTTAAAGCTTCATGCTTCATTTCCGATATTCTTCTCTGATTGATGCCCCAGTTGAAACCGTGTGGGATTTTCATACTCGTTCTGATATTTTGCAACAGCTCACTCCTCCCTGGCAACCTGTAGACATTATCCGCCGAGAAGGGGGTTTAGAGGTGGGGGCAGTGTCTGAATTTAAGATTTGGCTAGGCCCGCTACCGGTTACCTGGGTTGCTGTCCATACCGAATGTATCCCCTATCAACTCTTCACCGACGAACAGAAACAGGGGCCAATGGAAAGTTGGGTACACCGTCATCAGTTTTCTGAGGAAGATGGCAAAACCCGCTTAACCGATGCGATCGCTTACAGTTTACCGGGAGATTGGCTGGCTGAGCAACTGGTGGGTTGGTGGGTAGACTCTCGCTTAGAAGAGATGTTTCGTTATCGTCATGAAGTGACTCAACGGGAATGTTGTAGATAGGCACTCTTGGTATGAATTGAGTAACTCGTCATTGAGTAGAATTTATGATTGTCGTCAAAGATTTATACTCCTTACCCCCGCGCAGACGTTGCATGCAACGTCTCTACTTACTCCTGACTTCCTCTGCTATCTCGGGCTGTTTTCAGCCAATCTACCACTGCTTGATGTCCTTCTGCAGAAGCCCAAATTAAGGCAGTCCAGGTATTTTGATCTTTCGCCTTAATCTCTGCCCCAGAATCTACCAGCAGTTTAGCCACCTCCAAATGACCGCTGCCAGAGGCACTCATGAGGGCCGTCAGTCCGAAACTGGTGGCTGCATTTACATCTGCCCCTGCTGTTAACAAACATTTGACGATTTCTAAATGTCCATTAGCGGCGGCCTCCATCAACACTGTCCAGTTATCACTATCGGCTTCATTGGGACTAGCGCCTGCTTCTAACAGTTGCATGACAATTTCTGTGTGTCCCGCAGTAATAGCAGCTAACAATGGAGTCATTCCTTTTTCGGTTGTTTGATTCACTGCTGCACCTAATTTTAACAAGGTTTTCACTGTTTCTAAATCTCCAGTTTTAGCCGCCTTTACTAACTCACTCATCCTCTAATATCCCCGACTTCATTGTATATTTGCAACTCATTTTATACTAAAATAAATACTATTTGATAACTAAAAATTCAGCAGTTAGAACAAAAAAAATCATGAATTTCAATCCTTACTATACTATTGAGATTCAGTGGGTTCTGTTTCAATTACTGTTGGAGTTTCAACCTGCTTAAACTTGACAAACCCATCGTAACGAGTACTGCGTTCATTGCTGACAGCAGCCGTTATACCAATAGAACGAATTGCATCAACCCAAACTTTTTGTTGAGGAGGTAAAGGTGGTAAAGATAAACTCCGAGGATTAAAAAACTGCTCTAAATCCACAAAAAAGCTACCACTATTCGGGGTTAATTCGGTGGGTAATGTTTGTTTAACGAGAGGATTTGAAGTCAGTTGCAATTGAGGTTCAGGTAAAAATTGATCGGCAATAGGAGCGCCCATGGTAGCAAACGCTGTATCATTATCTAACCAACCCCGAATGACACTAAATCCCCCATAAGGAGAAGTCCATTTGATCACAGGTTGACCTTGAATTTGAGCAGCACCGACTGAAAAGTTATTGTCTTTCATCACAGTATCTAACTTTTTTAAAACTGCCTCAGCAGTGGCGCGATCGCTTGTTTTTACCATTAATGCAAACCCGGCTGAAAACTTTTGGGGTTGTTCTTTATTCGGCATTGCTGGAATTAAAGATAAAGAAAATTCTCCATCCATCCAACTCAAGAAATCTTTCTCTAAATCCATCCCCGTTGCCTGATTTAAACTATTACTCAAAACCTGAGGATTTAAAGGCGCGAGTGGATTATTCTTAGCCGCTTGGGAATAGTCTTGCCAAACTTGTTGTAAGCTACTTCCCGTTGTTGCCAAAATTGTACTATTCGGCAGTTGCCGGATTAAAGTATTGGCATTATTATCAACATCTAAGGTAGTTTGACTGTTGGGTTTAAGCCAAGAAATACTTTTAAACGATACACCTTGGGATGCTAGTATCATGTTACTGGCAAATCCCTGATTTTGTTGTAAACGCTCTAATGTTTCTGGGGGAATTGGACGTTCAGAAGTAAAAGAAGCAATACTTGTAGCAACCGGAATATTTAAATAAAACTGAGCAAAAGATCGACTTGTTTGAATTTTTTGAGTCGCACTGACATAACCCGGTGTTTGGGCTAAAGAATTGCCACCTTTATATGTATCAATTGCCCGATCAGTAGCAGCAGGATCATTAGAAACCAATAGAAAATCTTGCCCTAAAACTGCAACTGAATAGTTTTCAGTCGGTAGTCCTTTTGTTTCTAAAATATCAACCCCTTTATACTTGCGATCGCTTACTTCTCCTTGCGCTAAAGACTTGGGTTGTTCTAAAATCTCTTTAGCTTTCAAGGGATTGGCGATGGGGAAAACAGCCACTAACGCAGGCTTTGTCGGGGAGGAGAGAGATGAATTGGGAGTAGGCTCGGCCCCTGAGGTTAATGCTTGCTCCGGTAACCAGGCTAACATGATCTCGTCACCTACCCACGGTTGAATATCCGTCTGGAAATTAAACCCTTTTTCGGTAAAAGCGCGATCGCGCCACTGCTGCAACATTTGATTCAGGGCGGCTTTTGATTCTGGAGTGCCGTATTGCTGTAGTCGTTGCCATTGTTGAGATTGTGTCGTCAGGGAGACCACTGCCATAGCATCTTGAGGGATAACGCTAGCAGCCGCAGAGACCTGCTGTGCAGCCTGTCGAGACATCAATGCATAATAGGCAGCAACACCACCCCCAATCAATAGGATAGCGCCGCCGAGGGTGAGTAATAAAGAGGATTTATTCTTCTGAGTCATGGGTGCTTAGATAGCATGGTCATCAATCAATACCGGAGACAGCAGTCTCTGCAACCTCAACAAATAACACATTTGTCAGTGATTCGTCATGGGTGATGGGTAATTTATTGTTCATCTTTAGCAATTTGGTCTTTGTAGATGCCATTTCTCTGTTGTCACTTTTGGATCGGCTGATACCTACACTCTCGATCCTTTTATTGTTAACAATTTTACTATAAATTAAAGCTCATTATTGATTAATTATATTATCATTTTAATATGAAAATTATTGACAAGAAAAATAATATTTAAATTCAGTGATTACCTGGATCATGATTGACTGCTGATTTTCAAATTTTACAAATAGATTTCGCCGCCAATTTCAACAAAATGTTTATGAGATAGAGAAATTACTGAGGATTTTTATAACTGATTACTTGTTTCTGACTTCCGAATCTCTTATCTCTTCTTCTCCTCTTTCGCGGGTTTAGGTAAGCCGGAAAAGTCCTCAAACCAACCTTTACGCCAAAAATAGGTGACGAGGACGGTTGCAGTAATTGCCATTAACCCCAGACAAGCTGGATATCCCCAATACCAATCAATTTCTGGCATATTCCAGGGAGAAGCAGAGGAGTCAAAATTCATGCCGTAAACCCCGGCAATAAAGGTCAAGGGAATGAAAATAGAAGAAACTACGGTTAATAGTTTCATGATTTCATTCATACGATTTCCCATAGTTGAGAGATAAATATTAACCAGATCTGAAGAGAGTTCTCGATAGGTTTCTAACATATCTCGGACATTAATCGTATGATCGTAACAATCTCGAAAATAAACACGAGCTTTCTTTCCAATTAAATCTGTTTTATCTCGGGTCAAATTATGAATCGCTTCTCGTTGTGACCATATTGCCCGCCGCAGACTCAATAAACTTTGCTTGATTTCGTAAATTGTAGCAATTGTATCGCGATGGGGCTGAAAAAATACTTCATCTTCTAATTCTTCTAAACGCTCGCTATAATGTTCTAAAACAGGAAAATAGCCATCAATAATAGCATCAACAATTGAATACGCTAAGTAATCCGCCCCTTGTTTACGAATAATACCTTGATTAGCTCGGATGCGATCGCGCACAGGCTGCAAACAGTCATATTTGGGGTCTTCTTGAACAGTAATCAGATAATTTTTTCCGAGGATAATACTAACTTGTTCTTTATGAATTTCTTCTGTTCCCGGTTTTAGCAACACCATTAAGGTAACAATAATAATATGATCGGGATTTTCATAAAATACAACTTTTGGGCGTTGAGGAACATTCACCACATCCTCTAATGCAATGGGATGAAATTGAAAAATTTCCGACATTTTACGCCAAGTATATGGATTGCCTAACCCTTGTAAATCGAGCCAAGTGACTGCATCGGAACGAATATAAGGAATACATTCTTCTGGATGGGTTAATGAAGTTCGAGTGGCGCGAGTATCATTATACTCAATTAACACCATCGTGGGGGGTGGGGCATCCGGATCTAAATCCAAAGTCCCGGGTAATGTCCCTGGTTCGTCATAAAATACATCAAAATGAGATTCTTCTTCTTCTGGGGAGAAATCCTCTTCAACTGGGGTTGATGTTGGTGTGATACTATGGCTCATAATATCCGACTCTGTTGATAAAATATCCATGCTCAACTTAGCAGATTAGCTTAATGTTCGCCCCTCAGTATTCTAAACCGATTTCTCAACATTCTGGTTTAGATCGAGACAAAATGCTCTTGAGTTAGGGAATGCAACCCATCTAAAATCGCTAAAGCTTGACCATTATTTGCTAGACTGATAACCGTTTCTCCAGTCTGATTAAACTGCCATTGTACCTGTGAAGTAGTTAATCCATCCATTAACCCAATCAGATCTTCACTTGCATCAAAATCTGTAATTTGATCCACCCCAGTGGTTGAACTCAGTACAAAGCGATCGCCACCACTGCCACCAATCAGAATATCATCCCCTAAATCACCATACAAAATATCATCCCCTTGTCGTCCCAGCAAAACATCATTTTCCTTGCCACCATACAAAATATCGTCACCCACTTCACCCAACAAAGTATCTTCTCCTTTCTCACCCGAGAGGATATCATTGCCCTCATTGCCGTTGAGGTTGTCATTATCCTTGCCGCCGTGAAGCTTATCGTTACCCTCATTACCTTCTAATTGGTCATTACCTTGATTACCAAACAGAATATCATTGCCCCCTTCACCTTGGAGTAAATCATCACCACCATAACCAAACAGGGTATCATCTCCTTGTCCGCCGGTTAAAGTATCTGCGGCTTCGGTGGCTGTATTATTATTGCGGTTATCCCGATTTTCCCGAACAATACTATTATCTGTATTTTGTGTTGGAACCAATAACTCTAAAGCTGCGTCTGCTTGAATGGTGCCAGCCCCACTGTGATAATCCATACCCTCGGCGACAATATCATTGGCGGTTTGTTGTAGCAGGCTTCGTACTTCAGCAGGGGTGAGACTTCCTGAACCCCCTGAGGCTTGTAACATCAAGGCGGTTAGCCCCGCCACATGAGGCGCAGCAGCAGATGTACCGGAAAACGATTCAAACCCCTCCACCGTTGTACTCACGCCGTCAGGAGCTACTATATCGGGTTTAAGACGCACTTCTGGAGTGCTGAGGGAATTACCATTCTCATCTAATAAAATGGCTGTGCCGCCCACAGAAGAACTTGATTTAATTTCCGAGGGGGTTTGATAACGAACAGCCCCCACAGCGATCGCCCCGGCTGCGTTAGGATGACCAAAGATAGTGGAACTATCATGACCATATTCAAAATTATCCGCTTTGCTGGAAAAGCTAATATATTTAATCTTCTCAGGAATTGAAGAGATGTTGTCCCGTTGACCAATCAAAATTGAGAAATTATTGGTATCTGTATTGTTGGTGTAGGAGATAGTTTCTAACGGATTACCCCCAATATTATCATCTGTGCTATGGGCAACAATATCAGGATTCGTTAAATCGTTATTGCGAATAACAAATATATCCAGATCGTGAACGGCATTGTCAAAGGCATCATCCCACTGAAAGGTGAGGGTTAGGGTTTTGCCTTGAGGTAAGGTGAAGCCGTTAAATACATCATTTCCATTCCCATTAAAATTGTGGGCAATATAGTTTTGATTATCAAAGCTGAAATTCGCCGTATCACTCACTGGACGAAAGGTATCTTCATAGGAACGTTCTCCATCGTTTCCGGCAGCGGAGAGATAAACAACGCCTTTTTCAACCACCTCGTCAACCGCCTGGGCAATAATACCATCTTGGAAAAACGACTGATTGACAAATCCTAAGTCATCAACAATAATATCAGCCCCTGCTTGCTCTAACTCTCGAACTGCACTTGCCATTTCTGTTTTACTGACGGCAGAATGAAACATTAATTCTGCACCCGGTGCAATATCATGAATAATTTGCAGCATGGCGCGACCTTCATCTTTGCCATAAGGATTAGTGCCGTCAGCGAGTATATTCACTGGAGTCGTATAACCATTTGGGTTTCCTACCCCCGGTAGATCGCCGCTATTAATGTCTTGAGTCTCTCCAGAATCTCGATTGTAGCTATCGGAAATTACCCCAATTTTGATGCCATTCCCGTCTATATTTTGGGTCTCAAGGGTTAGAGTTTGACGAACCCAATCTGTATTAATCGTTTCATCACCTTGAGTTGTTACAGTTCCAATCCGAGTCATAGGTTTTTGAGGCAGAAAAAATGACATCCTAAAGTCTCCAAAGGCAAATTACACGGCAACGCAAAGCTCTACATCAAAATAAAATTTGATGAAAAAGACATAGATATAGATAGTGAAAATAGCTGTATTCTGTAGAGAATATTAATTCTTATTAAAAAGAATTAAAGGGGATGATAAATTAGACTTTATACCAAATCTTTTTATATCAAAATGTTTGTGTTCTGGTCTCTCTGTTTTTTGTTACTTCTATTTTTTCATTCATTGACTTTAATTGTCATCAGGTATTTTACTGAAAATAAAAATAAATTTCGATCAAATTGTTTACTTCTTGAGATAAAGCTTGAGAATATAATGAGAAGTATAAAGCTATTTTTTACCGATATAATTGAGATGTTGCGTAAATAAACGGATAGAACAAAATAGATATTTCTTAAAAAATACTGAATATCACTTTAACGCTGCACCTCTAATTTCCGAGGCTATACGGAGATAATCTACAACTAATTAAAACAAATAGTAATACAGAATTTATGATGTGCTAAAAATTGTTAATCTCAAGCAAAATAATAGACGAACTATCTTGATGAGGTAGAATAAAAATAGTTAGGGACTGAGGAGTGAGGACTGGGGGTCTGAGGTGATCGAGCCGAGTCAATCAAAGGATAATTAATCTCAGCGATCTTAAGCGCTATTGTGTAACAAATATGAGCCATTATCCGTGATAAATGACTACAAAAGGTCAAATTTCTCAAGCCCGAACAAGCTACGATTTGTATAACATTTTGATTAATAATTATCTGTTGTACAATCTGAGGGTATTTTCGCGTTCTGCAATGATCGACATAACAACTATGGATTATAACGAGACACCAACACCAATTATTGGTGAAACAGATGCTAAAGCTAAAACACGTTTGTTACTGACCCTATGGGCACTGGGAGGATCGCAAGGTAAAATTAAAAAGAGTGAACTCACAAGTAAAGTGAAACAAAAGCGGCAAGGTAAAAAAGTCGGTGTTTACCAAGGCCTCTATGATGATTTGCAAACCGAAGGAGCCATTCAAATTGAAAAAGAAAATCAGATACCATTGGTATCGATGACTCAGACTGGCAAGCAAATGCTGTTAGAAGCCCTGCGTAGTCCGGAGTTTGAATTTGAAGGGACAGTTGTTGCGGCTCGTATGGCCAATGGCTTAGTTGAATTAATTCGCGAAATTGAAGGGAATATTCGACTCGGCACTGTATCTGAACAAGCATCTCCGTTAAACTCATGATGATGACTCAGATTCAAACATCTCCGCCTTGCATCAAACATTCACCCCCCCCTCACTCTATGATGAAGCCAGTATCATTCTTCATTAAACTGATGAGCTAGGGTTTTACCCTGACATCGCCATTGGTCATTGGTAGATGTACTTCACTCACCCTATCGCTTAATTCCCATAACGTCCATGTTTCGCTTCTCACTCATTAATCACACCCTCTGACGCTGCACCTAGATCGCAAAAATTATATAATTTCAGGGTAAAATTCTAGCTCCCGCTGTAACGTGTCTTTTCTCGCCTCTTCTCTCACCAACGTATTCAGCGTTTATGTCAAAATCTTACTGCTAGGCGCGACGCTGATTTGAGATCAACGACTTAAAAAAAGTAAGCTTATTGCCTAATTCTGAAATGATTTCGGGTTGACCTACAGCTTTGGAGTGTAACTGTAGCGTTGAAAACACAGTTTCTGCAATAATCTGATGAGCGTATGTTGTGGGATGGAGCTGATCCCAAAACAGGTATTGATCAGAATCAGAACAAGCTACAACGATACAACTATCAGTTACATTTGTTAACCCAAATTGCCTTGGGTTAGCAATCACCATTTTGAATAATCCTTGAATATCCACTAAGCCGAGTTGAATTCCCCTCAGAGACTGTCTTAATTCTGCCACCGCTGTTTTGAGTAAAGCGTTATGAGCATTGGATAACTGATTCAGTTGACTCGAGCTTACTCCTTCACTGTGTCGCGCTAAAGGTGTATCTCCGAGCTCTGGTAGATTAAACACTAATATATGACGCGCCCCCACCTGATACAGTGATTCAATGGCTTGAGATAAGTTGGTGACGGGATGAACTGGAGTGGTCATTTGTCCGCCGAGATAGTCATTCGCCCCAGCCCATAAAATATAAAGTGCTTCTGAATTCGCTTGTTGCTGGGCTTGATTTAATGGTTTAATGAAGGTATTGAGTTGTTGTTGCAGACTGGGAAAAGTTGCCCCATTGACATTAATATCTCCCGTAGTAGCGCCCCCAACTGCAAAATTGATACCATCCCCAGAGGGAGACGAATGGGTAAAAGGGGTTAAATTTAACCCCAATTTCAGCATAAAATATTCAGACCAGACTAAACCATTAGAAAATCGTTGTTGAGGATAGGGTGGAGCAGAGGGGAATGCTCCTTCTGTAATAGAAAATAGATTTCCAGGATCGGATAGGCTATCTCCAAAAATATAAATTTGTTCAAAACAATTGAGATCATTCAAGTTATCTAAATTCTCAGATTGAATTGCTATCATTCCGGACAAAGTTGTGTTCAGGCTCATCAAGGTTAATCCTATAAATAGACCGATATAGACCGATTTCGGAGATGGAAGTCATGATATTAAAACTGACCCCATGGAAGCCCCCGTTTAAGACTGAGACAAGGCAAAACCTGCGAAAAATCGGCTTAACGATCAATGAATATATAAAGTATTTGTAAAGTGACTCAGTCTAAGCTATTATACTTCAACCTTTCAGGCAGCTTCAACTTTTAAATCTTGAATAAACTATCAAACTTTTGATTCTATCTAAGGTTAAGATCACTCAGATCAGCCTATACTGCTAAAGATGCTAATTTTATGATAGTATACCGATAATAGGGATATTTCCTGTCTTTTTCTATCTCACTGAATTGAGGATTGAAGAATACCATGAAGTCAATCCCAACACAGTCATTGATGGGCTTTGATCGATCAGTCAGACACCAGATCAAGATCGCGCTTAAATCTGATAAATATCGCTGCTATGATTAATAGTACGTTGCAACTTCTAATAAAATTATTCTACTCTCATTCAAATTCAACAGAAGATTAATCGGCTACAAAGGCTGTAAATTGTAGCGAAGTGAGTTATCAATCTATCTAGACTCTAAATAATCTATCTAGACTCTAAATCAAGAGATGTTATACTAAGTTCAAGAAGTGAAGGACAGTTTGGAATGATGATGGGTCAGTAATTATGGCTAGCAGCGAGTAGCATGAAAAGAATTCTGGTAATAGAAGATGATCCACTTCTACTGAAAACACTATTTAAATTATTAATAGCAGAAGGGTTTTATGTACAAGGAAGTGGAGAAGGACATCAAGGGTTAGAACTTGTAAAAGCTCAGAAGCCAGACTTAATTTTGTGCGATTTATTATTGCCTGGCTTAGATGGCTATAGCATTTTAAGACAGTTAAAACAAGACTCAGTTACTGCCTTAATTCCCTTTATAGGTTTAACGGCTCGAAGTGAACGCGCTGATCTGCGTCAAGTTATGGAGTTGGGGGGAGATGATTATTTAACCAAACCTTTTACTAGAAGGGAATTACTAGGAGCTATTTCTTCTCAGTTGAATAAACAAGAACGAATTCAACAGCAAAATACACAAATTTTACATGATGCAATCAAACAACTCAACGATCAAGTTTATTACGATAGTCTCACAAATCTTCCCAATCGGAGGATGCTACACAATCGATTTCAACAGATTCTGAATGACCCAAATAACGGAGGTGAATTGATTCCCGTCGGTGTTATGAGTATTAATCGGCTGGAGTATTACAAGCAGAGTTTAGGAATAGATTATAGTGATTTGTTGATTCAAGCCGTTCTAGAACGCTTAACTTTCCTGGTGGGTAAAAATGGATTAGTTGCTCGATTAAATAGTGAACAAATAGCCTTAATCTTAGCACCTGTTGCTCGAAAATCTGAGATTCATCAACAGATTGAACTCTTACTGCATTCTTTATCACAACCTCTACAAGTGATTCAATATCAAACTGCAATTACCGCTTGCTTAGGGGTGGCAGTCTATCCGGAGGATGAACGAGATCTTGACCATTTATTAGCGATCGCAAACGCTGCCCTTCATGTTGCCAAACAACAGGGTAGTAATCGTTATATTTTATATACTTCAGATATCTCGGTCAGTCTCAAAGATCGTTGGCAATTGGAAAATGATTTACGCCATGCTTTAATTCATAATGAATTAACGATTCACTATCAACCTCAACTCGAACTTCAAACAAAAACCCGTTTATCCGCCGAAGCATTAGTGCGATGGCATCATCCCACCCTGGGTTTTATGACTCCATCACAGTTTTTACCCCTAGCTGAAGAAACTGGGCTGATTGTTTATTTAGATGAATGGATGTTACAACACGTCAGTCAGCAAGCCAGACATTGGCAAAGACAAGGGATGCAACTCTCTATTTCAGTTAACGTATCTGCCTTAGAATTGAGTCAACGAAATTTAAGCCGCAGTATTCTGCAAATTCTTAAAGCAACCGGCTTAGATCCAAGCTGTTTAGAGTTAGAATTAACTGAAAGTGTTTTAGTCGAAAATCCCAATCAAGCCTCTCATGCTTTGAAGGAACTAAAAGCTCTCGGGATTAAATTAGCTTTAGATGACTTTGGTACGGGATATTCATCCCTGAGTTATTTACAAAAATTTCCCTTTGATAGTCTGAAAATTGACCGCAGCTTTGTGCATAATGTCGCGTTAAACTCCAAAAATGCTGCTATTGTTAGGGCTACAATTCAAATGGCTCATGGTTTAGGACTACGAGTCGTTGCCGAAGGGGTAGAAACGGAAGCGGATAAAATCTTTTTACAACAGCATCAATGCGATCGCATTCAAGGATTTTTGTTTAGTCGTCCGGTTGAAGCGATCGCCCTCAAACAATTATGGGATCAGATTTAGACAGTTATTGATCGACAGAGACTAAACCCAGGCGTTCAAATGGCCAAAATCGGAATATAGCTTGACCAATGATATTCTCTTGGGGTAAGAAACCCCAAATATGGGAATCATTGCTATCGTTACGATTATCTCCCATGACAAAATACTGCTGCTGAGGCACTTGTTGGGGTCCCCACTGATAATTGGGTGGCTCAGCAATGTAACGGGCTTCATCGAGAGGTTGAGCATCTACATACACTGTACCATCTCTGACTTCGACGGTTTGCCCTGGCTCAGCAATAACTCGTTTAATAAATGCTTGACGGAGAGAATAACCTTGCCGTCGGAGTTGCTGCGGTGGCATAAACACCACAATATCCCCCGGTTTGGGTTGATGAAAATGATAAGAGACTTTTTCAACCACAAGGCGATCGCCGATTTCTAGAGTGGGTATCATAGAATCCGAAGGAATATAACGGGGTTCTGCGACAAAGACTCGAATTAACAACGATAAACCCAAGGCAAAAATCAAAATGAATACATTGTCTTGAATATTCTTTTGTGGAGTCTTCGTTGGGGCGGGCGGCGAGGCAGGCTGAGTTTTGTTTTTCTCGGTTGGTGTCATCGGGTGAATGGGTGCCTGAAGTGTGGGAGCTGATCTAATTATCTTATAAAATGAGATTGAAAATTTAATTCATAATTCAGGAGAAAAGGAATATGCTCTAGGTTCTGTTGACATCGCTAATGTAACCAGATTAGAGCAGAGGCGAACTCTGCAAAACCCAGATAACATTCGTCAGTCTGATCAAAATGGCTAAAAACACGGCGATAGTATTTCAGCCATCGGTAGTTTTTGGACTTCATTAACTGTAAACTCCCTCACCGTCTCATTTTTAGTTCTCTATGTCAACAGAACCTAAGACTCTTTCCGACAGCAGCGATTGCTATGCAGTGCGATCGCGCAGCCTGCCCTTGGACGTATCGCCTCTGACTAATATCGCAAATTTTATAGAAAAATGATAACACTTCTGGTTATGGCAACACTACCGCAATAAATTGGAAGTTATATAATTTTCCTTTAACTTATAATTGCTACTTGATTAAAAATTAATATGTAGTCAAAAATTGATGACATTGTAACAAAAAGTTTACAATCAGAATTGTACGAGTTTATAGGGGTTGTGGCAAAGGCAATTTTCAAATTCTTGCCAAAATCTCGTTTTGTGTGGTATGTTATAGATAGTAAAATTGAAAATAAGTGTACCTATAAGTTAAAAAAGCACTGAAATCTTAGCAAACAATCTCTTCAAACCCTAATAATATCGTTTACGCGATCGCTATAGAACTCAGTTGAAGTCACCTCATACAGATCGAGAAAGAACTTTTATTTTTGACACTGCTATTATAGGGGATTGACAAAAATACAAAGATATGCGTTATTAGTCAATTCATTTTAATTTTTATTTGCGATCGCCACTTAAATGATTAATTAATTATCAAGCTGTATTTAAGCAACGATCGCTTGTAACTTAGTTTAAAAAATGAACAGGATAATATTTTGAGTTGAGTTTCATTTGAAAATTGACAGTCGAATTAATTTTCTCATTATTCAGCCTCTTCGGAATAGTTAAACATGAAAACAAATTTCTGCTTAGGTAGAATCAAGGTGGGAAGATAGAGGGGTTGATCATCCCAGTCCTTCTTCTTCTCTCCTTTCTCGTACATGACGATAAGTGTAGGAATACGAGGATACTGATTTTTGGGCTTACTTATCCATCCACTTTGTGCAAAGCCAGAACCTAACCAGGGTCTTTGTTTTTTATTCGATAAGTCAAGTCCTTCAGCATTTTTACCCCGACGAACATTAAGGATACCTTGATTGATGCCTTTTGTCTTCATTACCTCCAATACTTGTTGAACTCGTTGATCTTCCCAAGAAGATCCCTGACATGGATGACTTGGCATTTGTTTAAGAATCTGAATTAAGAAATCTATTTCTACCTCTTTATAGTCGCCATCATCCTGATATGGACTTAATAGCTGATTTAAAGTGTTTGTATATTGTTTAATATCAGACTTTTTCCAAAGCGGATCGCGCGGAAATATAGCTGTTCCAGGTGTAAAAGCATCTATTGCTGCTGGATTTAAAACATTAGAACGAGTAGGTTTTAGTGGGCGACCCACCCAAACAGGCTTAAGCTTAATTTGACTTGGATCATCTCCAATTGCTTGACGCATTCCCTCATCAGCCTCATGTATGGTACGGAAATCTTCTAGAATACTTTCAGATAGAAAAAGACGGGTAACATCTTTCAAGTTTTGACGATAACCATACATTCGTGCGTGTTGGTGGACAGTATCCATCATTTTTTGTTTCGCTTCACGTACATAGTAAGTTACCATCAGTCCCTCAATTGTCACACCTCTTCCTAGTCTATTTCCACCAATCAGAATATTCATTCCAAGGTTGTAGTTAGGTTCTTTATCAGGATTGTTGGCATTTATAACCTTTGGTATAGTAGATCGCAATTCGTATTTCAGATCTTCAATTAAATCTTCAATATCAGGTAGTTCTTTAGCTGTTTTCATCAACTCTTGATAAGCTTCATTTAACCACCTTAATGCCTCTTTTTCCTGAGTAGTGGATGCTTGTCCTCGAAGAGCTTTGTCAAGATCAACAACAAAACTGCTTATGACTTTTTCTAGATGCTCGTGATTATCTCGCTTATAGCAGATGTGAGCTAGAAAAGAATACTTAGCATATTCCGATTCTTCTGTTTGCATCTTATAAATAGAAGCCAAGAAGAAACAACATAGAGCTTGTCTCAAACCTTTAGGAATATCCCAATTATCGCCGGGGTTAATTTGACCTTTTTGTTTTTTTAACTGCTTAACTTCCTCTGGACTGACTATAGAACAGTATGGACTATCTTCTACAAAAAATAAATCCCCACCCATGTAACTATTTCCAGGTTTAGGAAGAGCAGCACAGAAAGCAGGTTTACATCGATGATCAAGATTTTGCAGAAGTAAACTTTGAGGAGTAGCCGTGATTTGTATATAGATATGATTTGCTACTTCTTTTCTAATCTTACCGATTTTATCAAAAGTTGAACTATCCTCTACAAAATCTTTACCTTTTTTAGCTTGTTTGGCTTCGTTTGTGTTGAGACTAGCATGATCGGCTTCGTCATCGAAGATCAGAGTAGGAACACGATTAGCCTTAGCAAACTTGAGAACTTCTAGTAAGTTATCTAAATGATGAACATTCTTAGTGGAGACTAAGACAACACCTGTATCTTCAATATAGGGACGCAATTTACTTTCTGCAAAATCTTTTGGATCTTTTTTCCATTGTTCCCAGTCAAAAATAACAGGGCCTTTTTTAATTCGGTCATTAAAGCGACTGGCTGTTTGCTTACCTAACCAAGTATTGTCAGATGTCAGAACAATAAAGCATTTGAAACCGTTATCTTGAGCGATCGCAAGCGTAGCAATTGTAGTAACTGTTTTTCCACTTTGAACTCTACCATATATTAATCCAGTCGTGCCATCGACGATTTCACCCTTGCGAGAATGACTAACTTTTCCTAGACCTGAAGCACCAACATCATTACCGTCGAACGTCTGAGTATAAACATCAACACAATTCTGCACAACATTAACAGCAGTTTGCTTTAACTGTTTTACTGCCTCCTCTCCAATTCTTTTTTTCTCTCTTTTGATCAGCTGATTAATGCAAGCTCCATCAGTTTGAATCGCTGTTTTAGTCATAATTTTTTTCTGATTTTGATAAAATAATGCGCGGCCAGTCACTTTGAGGCACAGTTCCTTCCATCTGCTGTCTCCCCGGCCCTCTTATATGGTAGCGTCCCCGAGGTCGTCTTGAGACAGAAATATATTGACCGCTAATATTTTCCGTATGATCTAGAATATCTAACACACGATCTACAGCAATACAGCAAATACCGTCTTTATGGCAAACTAAGGCTAGAAAGACTGGATGGTTGAGATATTGATCGCGCAAAGTTTTTAAAGCTATATCTTCTTGAAGGCTGAAGGTAAAAGACCATGCAGATTTTGGCTTTTTTGATAATTTGAATAATACTAAAGATTTAGCCTTATCTGTTTCGATAAGGTATAAGGAAGAATGTATCTTATTGCAATGATTGATAGTTACTTTATATCCAAAATTGATAAGTTTTAAAAAAGCAGCACCATAGAGAAAGTCTTGATCAGATATCATTGAAAGCTAGTAAACCAATATATCAATCATAGCTAACAGTGTTTTATCTTTAAGCTAAGCTTTGCCTATAACGAATATAGCGATCGCAATAATCTGCATTTAATTGTTAGACTGCTGAGTGTTACTATTTTTTGATGCTTCTAATTTTTGGCGAATTACTGCTTGAACTTTCTCGTCAAAGTCAGGATCGTTAGGATTTGCAATCACTCTGAGAGGACGCTGGTTAATTCTATCTAAGTAGGCTTGAAAAGCTGCTTTATCTCCTCGATGCTTGAGAAAATACTGCTTTAATTCAGCCTTAGACATTGCATTATAATTAATTTGACTCATCAGCAAACTCTCCATTTGGTAAAATTTGAAACTCTAGCTCTTCATCATACCCTGCTAATATGTATACATTGCCAGTTCGATCATCCACACAGATAAGATGTATGGGCTGAAGCATGACGTAAGTCAGTTGGTATCCGACCCGATATAGACTCTTTAATTGAGCAGCAGTAGGCATGGCGATCGCTGACTTTTTCTATTTCTCATTTTAACAAATATTCCTTCTTTTAAAAAGATTTAAGATATCAACTTTTAACCTATTAATGAAAGGGACACAACATATTGTTATGCCCCTAGAAAATATCACAAATTATTCAAATCCTTCAATGGGTGCAAACCCTTGACGTTGAATGTTTTCTGTAATGGTGCGAGGTTCGAGGAATTGGAGTAAATAATCGGGACCTCCGGCTTTTGAACCGACACCGGAAAGCTTAAAGCCGCCGAAGGGTTGACGAGAAACAATAGCCCCGGTAATGCCTCGGTTAATGTACAAGTTTCCGACTTCAAAATCAGCTTTGGCTTGTTCAATATGAGAGGGTGTCCGAGAATATAATCCTCCGGTTAATGCAAAGTTTGTGCCGTTAGCAATATCAATCGCTTCGTTGAAATTCTGGGCTTTAGTCACGGCTAAAACAGGGCCGAAAATCTCTTCTTGGGCAATTTTGGCATTGGCAGAAATGTTTTTAAAAACCGTGGGGGGAACGAAATATCCGGTTTCTGGGGCATCCACTTGAATGGCGAGTTCTCCTTCTTGTTTACCCGTTTCAATGTATTCTTTAATCCGTTGTTGGGCTTTAGCATCAATCACTGGCCCGACAAAGGTGCTAGGATGAGTTGCATCGCCAACATTAAGCGATCGCACGGCTTCAGTTAATCGGTTAACAAAGGCATCATAAACAGGTTCTAAAACCACGACCCGTGAACAAGCAGAACATTTTTGTCCGCTGTAACCAAAGGCGGAATAAACGACCCCAGCAACGGCTTGATCGAGGTCGGCACTTTCATCAACAATGATGGCATTTTTACCGCCCATTTCGGCAATGACTCGTTTTAAATGTTTTTGTCCAGGACGTAAAATAGCGGCTTCAGCGTAAATTTGACAGCCGACTTCTTGGGAACCGGTGAAGGTTATCATGTGAACATCGGGATGTTTGACTAAATGAGACCCGACGGTAGAACCTTTACAGGGAATATATTGAAATACGCCGTTTGGTATGCCAGCATCGACTAAAATTTCGGCTATTTTGGCAGCAATAACTGAGGAGACTTCAGCGGGTTTTAACAGGGTACAATTTCCGGTAACGAGAGAAGCAACGGTCATCCCCACCGGAATAGCTAAGGGGAAATTCCAAGGAGAAATAACAACAGAAATACCCCGAGGTTGATAATGATAACGGTCGGTTTCTCCAGCGGTATCATAATTATATCCTTGATCTAAGCGTTCCATTTCATCGGCATAATAGCGACAGAAATCTATTGCTTCTGAGACTTCTGGATCGGATTGAGATAAGGTTTTACCCACTTCATAAGCCATCCAAGCGCACAATTCATAACGCCGTTGTTCCATTAATTCGGCTGCTTTGCGTAAAATTCCGGCTCGTTCTCGAACTGGGGTACGTTTCCAAGTCTGAAAGGCATCTTTTGCGGCTTGAATCGCAAGGTCTGCTTGTTCAATACTAATTAAGCCTATTTTTCCAACAATTTCTGTAGGCTGACAAGGATTAACAGAATTGACTAAGTTTTCGCTATTTTCCCGTTGACCATTAATTAAGGGTAGATAAGTTTGACCCAGTTGTGAATGAATGGTTAATATCGCTTTTAAAGCTTTTTCTCGTTGAATAGTATCAGAGAAATTACTATCAGCGGAATTCGGAAAAACAGGTTTCCAAGTTTGAGAAATGCTGCTGTCAGCATCTCCTTGAGGGGGTGCTAAAAGTTGATCGACAGGGCGTTGTTCTTGACTTTGTCGTAGGAATGAACTATTAGCTGTATTTTCTAATAACCGTCGAATTAAATAAGACATTCCCGGTAATAAATCCCCATAAGGACAATACATCCGCACCCGGTATCCTTTCTGGGCTAAAGCTTTTGCCAGTTGATCCCCCATGCCATACAAAACCTGCATTTCAAAGGCACGACGGGGAACATTTAAGGTTTCTGCAACCGCAATCGCTTTGGCTTGAGAACGGACATTATGACTACCAATCGCTGAATAAATATATTGATGATTTTCTAACATCAATTGGGTAATTTCTTCATAGTTGGCATCGGTGGCTGCTTTGTCATTGTAGACAGGTTGGGGCCAATCATTCTGCATGGCTTTGATGGTTTCTTGATCCCAATATGCCCCTTTTACCAATCGAACGGTTACCGGATGACCTCGTAATTTTGCCCATTCAATAATTCCTTCGAGATCTTTTTTAGAGTCCCGTAAATAGGCTTGAATGGTCATCCCAATATCGGTACGGTCGCGGAATTCTTCTTCTAGTAATAAATTTTTTAAGATGCTGAGAGTCAGATCTTTGTAGGCATATTGTTCCATGTCAAAATGAACCGCTGCCCCCACTTGTTTGGCACGACGTAAAAGTATGCGAATGCGTTCACTCACTTTCGCTTCACTGCCTTTAACATCGAGGGGATCAAATTGAGAATAAAAAGCAGTTAATTTAACAGAAACTTGGACTCTAGAAAGGGATTCGCCATCGGCTTGATCAATTTGAGGAACGGGTGACCATTTCTGCGCTGCTTGACTCAATTTTTCCATCAGTTCCAGATAGCTATTGAGATAAGCTTCAGCCTCTGTTTCGGTAATGACCGCTTCTCCCAATAAATCCACCGTAAACGCGAGTTTATCTTTCCGCAGCTTTTCTAAGGTTTTAATCACTTGCGGAATCGTGTCTCCTGCGATATATTTATGAGCTAGAGTTTCAACCGCAGGGGCAACCGTTGTGGCAGCCAGTTTACCGGGAGCAGAATCGGGGTTAGCAAAGTTTAATAGATTTTTAAGTAAATCGGGAAGTTCGACTGCTTCAGTGGTAAGATATTCCTGTAAATGAGCGGCAATTTCAGGTTTACTTCGTAGCGCTGGCAAACAGTCAATAAAATGAAATAATTGCACTCGTAAACCTGGGTTTGACATCGTCCAGTCTAAGAGTTTATCATCCAACCGCATTTGATTTTGTAACTGACCTATAAAAGAGCGTTTTTTCTCTTGCGTTGCAGTCAGAAGTTTTTGGGCTATTTCTTGTGTTTTAGCTTCGTAGGTTTCAGAAATTTGTGCAACCATGGTGGATTTACGTTTTGTTGTTCTATGATGTTATTATTTTACTTCAAAATTTCTTAATTCTGTAGAATCTCTTTATTTTTTAAATATTTATATTGACTTTATTTTAACCCTTCATTAGCACGACTTTCTAATATTGCCAAGGTTTCATCAAGCTGTTCAAGCTTAGTTGATAACTGACTTTGTTCCAACCGAAATTGTTTTGAAGGTTCAGCAATTAATGGAATAACTGGAGTTTGTTCTAACTTCTCTAAATAAACTTTTGTTTGTCGCCTAGCTTTTTGAAGAGACTCTGAGCTAAAGTGGGAGTTTTTGCTGATTTGTTCAATTTCTATCCGTTTCCGTTGAGCCTGATTTAAGTTTTCTTGCTGAATCTGCTTAATCCATGCAATACTACCTGTACTGAATACCATGATTATCAGGCTAGTAATCAAGAGTTGAAATTTAGACATGATGCATCCCCAGGGTTATAACAATCTAAACCCATGAATTCAATTTTTTTCCTATAAATTTAGAATAGTTTAATTTTCGGAATTTGACATCCTATCATGAGATAATGTTAACTTAATTTAAATATATTTTCCTAAAGGATATAAAACTTTAAAATAGTAAGAGGTGATTTCACTTGAGAGAGAATCAACATATTCTGCAACAAGCCGCCAAGAGTGTAACAACGCAATTGCGGGATAAACCGACTCCTCAGTTAGTTGTAGAAACTTTATTAACTTGTGAAAAACAGGCGAAAAAACAGTCAGTAACACCTCAATTTCAACAGTTGATGGGCTGTTGGCGACTGTGCTTCATTACCGGAACTAAAAAAACACGCCGCCGCGCGGGTATTGTATTAGGGGCGGGACGATACATCCCGCAATGGACAAAAATTAAACTGACTTATTCTCCAGTGTCCACAGAAATTGAATCAACACCCAATCAAGACTTTGAAACAGGTAAAATACAAAATTCAGTTGAAATAGGAGGATTACATCTGATCTTAGCAGGCCCGGTTAAATTCATCAAACATAAAATTCTCGCTTTTGATTTTACTCAAATTACAGTTAAACTATTTGGTCAAACAATTTATCAAGGTAAGATTCGTGGCGGCACAGAAAGTGAAGACAGCTTTTACACTCAATCGATTCAAAAACAGGCTTTTTTTGCTTATTTTATAGTGGAAGATGATCTGATTGCCGCCCGAGGTAAAGGGGGTGGTTTAGCACTTTGGGGTAAAGTGGAAGATGAATAATTTAAAATTTACTTAGACTTTTGCCGACGATAATATCGGGCGAGGCGATGAGGCGAAATCCCTAAAAAATAGCCAATAATAATCAGTTGATTCAAAAGTGTTGTTTTCAATACTCCCAATTGTTGCCATCGTCGTCCTGAGGTTAATACCGCAACGGAAGCGATCGCAATTTTTCCCCGTTTTCGCAATTGTCGGATCAGTTCAAAATCTTCCATAATCGGCAATTCAGGAAAACCACCCATCTGCCAAAATGTAGAGGTTTTGAGGAAAATAGCTTGATCGCCATAAGGAAGCTGGAAAATACGCGATCGCCAGTTTACCATTTTTTCTACCCAACGAATACCGGGTAAATCAGTTGCAATATTTAAATTAAATGCCCCAGCAATAATTTGAGGTGGGATTAAACTTTGACGAATAGTATGATCAAATTGATCGGGAAGATAAGTATCGGCGTGCAAAAATAATAGTATTTCTCCCGTTGCCTGTTTTGCCCCTAAGTTCATTTGTTGCGATCGCCCTGGGGTACTATGAACAACAGAAATACCGAGTGATTCAACGACCATCACTGTTTGATCTTGACTGCCGCCATCACTAACAATAATTTCAATATTCTCACCCGTTAAGGCTTGTTGAACCACAGCAGCAATAGATGCCGCCTCATTCAGTACCGGAATAATAATTGATATCTTTGCCGTTGCCAATGTCCCTAAATTAGATGCTGTTGGCGAGTTTAACATGATAGTTGCTCAGCCTTGGCGACATCAACCGCTTTGTTTCTGATTTATGATTGCTCGGCACTTGCCCATCTCGATTCAGGTCAATGGCTTTCTCAAAGGCTGCGAACGCGCAGCGTGTCCGTCAGGGCGTATCGCCCAATAGATATTTTCTCAAAAAACGCTGAGACTGTAAATTGGGAAGTCACTTCTGGTTTTGAAATAGGCGGTTGGTTTGACTATACTCAAACGCAACAACAGCAAAATGGCGAGGCTACTGCAACGATTCTCAATAGCGCGTTGACTTTTGCTTTCCCAGATTTAGGGGCAGAAGATAACCTGGGAGGAATTATTATCGGTGTACCGCCCATGATTAGCGCTCATCAGGATCATGATTTGATCACGACAAACATACCGTTACATATTGAGGCTTTATATCGAATTAAAGTTAATGATTATATTGAAATTACTCCGGCAGCTTTTGTTATTATTAATCCAGATACAGAAGATAATAATACTGTGTGGATCACAACCATCAGAACTGAATTTAGCTTTTAATTCTGAATCTAGAAATTTTCACTCTGTGATGAAGGGTGGCGGCACGCCGTATCGCTTTAAATAACCTATTAAACTTGTAGGGTGGGTTAGACAGAAGTCGTCACCCACCAATAGGGCTATATTGTGTTAAAAATGATGGGTTATGCTGTCACTACTGATCCGACAAAAAAAGATCTCAACCGAAGCTGAGACTTTGATTTGATTAAATTGAATGAAAGATGTTAAATTATCCTTGCTGTTTCTTCTTCAACTTTGTACCTACACCTAAAGCACCAACAGCCAATAAACTTAAGACAGAAGTCGGTTCAGGAACTGTTGCTATGTTTCCTGGCCCTTCTCCTGAACCAATATAAACACCTTCACTCCCAAACGAACCTTCATAATAATCCCAGCTTCCACCTTCTTGTTCGTATCCGCTTAAGCCGAACCACCCATTACCTTGTGTGTTAATATCCATATAACTCTCATTATCATAAACCTCAAACCATTCAGCCTCACTGTTACTCAAAAATACTGAAGTTCCTTCACTACCATCGATCGCCCAATCAAATGTACTAATATCAGCTATCGTCCATAATGAGCTTTCAGTTAGCGTCGTATTACTCAGGGTAGCTGTTAAATCTAATAATTCACTGGATGATAAAATGCCATCAGTGTTAGTATCTTCTCCCGTAAAATCAATATTATAAGTCCAATCCCCAATTGTATTCGTCTCGCTGAAAGTGAATGCAGATGCTGGTGCTGTAATTCCAAAACCGAGAACAGTGCTAGCAACAATAGCCGTACCTGAGATTTTTTTAAGGAGATTAACTGTCATTTTTTTTATCCTCAGCTTGTGTTTTTGGGGTGTGTCTGTTTGCTTATGTCTAGTCTCTCCAATCCAACTCAATTCCACAATTCGTTAAAATACGGATTCTGTTTTACTCTTTTGTTTGAAAAAACCAATAATTTTCTCGTAAAATGATCGAGATGAGAGTAGGAATTTACAAAATATTTAATTAATACTTCAATGGTTTTACACAAATTTTACAAATCCGGCTTGACAACTATTAGTAAATGAATCAATCCGAATAATTTTTGAAAAAATTTGATAATTTGGGGTATAAAATTAGACTACACTTCATAAATATTGATCTTCTTAAAGATTGTGTAAACCGTCCGGAATCCGAAATTGATGACTGAATAATCACGATGTGCGATCGCTTTAAATAACCTATTAAACTTGTAGGGTGGGTTAGACAGAAGTCGTAACTCACCCAGTGGTATACATTTTATTAAAAATGATGGGTTAAGAATCACACTTACTGATCTGACAAAAAATATCTCAACTAGGAGTTGGTAGAGGACTTGCGTTTTTTCTTGGCGATCGCTGAACCAAACACTCCAAATAATCCCAACCCAATACGAATCCACATAGAACCCATTCGAGATCTATAGAGATTGAAGTGGGAAATGTCGGTTAAAGTGCTTTGATTTGGTGCTAGACTTTAAACTATTGCGATTCCCTTACTGTTCAATGATTATTGGTACGACAGAAGCCGCTAAAATTTTATCGACGGGTTGGGCTGACGCCCAAACATTTTCCGTCTAAAAATTTCTACAGCTCGACTCAGAGTCCTTCTGATGGCGGGAAGAGTTCAAGGAGCTTACAAGACCGGGAAGATGTGGTTAATGCCTTTGTTCAACGGCAAACCTATCATTAAACGAGGAACAAGAGGCCCAGCTCCCGGTTGGCGTAATCCTAAAACACCAGCAAAAACGATCATTCATGTCAACTCCCACAAAATTAGAGAAAATCAAAAACAATCAACGAAACAGCCCGTAATTACAGTCAAGAAGCGGCTAAACTCTGGCAATGTTTCCTTGCCCACCCTAAACCCATCAACAGAAGCCCAAGAAAATGCTGACTCAGTAGCGAGAAAGGGTAATGAAATTAACCTTTACGGTCATGAGGTAGAAATACTGGGAGGATGTCGTGTGGTCTATCGTCCTGATCGTTCCAAATATGGTGCAAAAGTCTGGATTGAGACTCTCTATGAAGTTATTGTCTCTTGTTGGGATTGAAGATTTTGTCTGTATACAATAGAGTTGATCTCTTCTTGATTGAGGACAACAACTTTTCAGCTTCTACCAATGTCGTGAGGTATTAGGTATTCCCCGCGCTCTATCGACTCTGCAATTAACTGTCTTTATAGATTTATCAATCGTCTAATCTCGTTTAGTAGAGAAGCCAAATCCCGAATTTGGTCAGGGAATATGCAAAAATGAACAACGGAATACGATAACCATCCCACACGGAGAGAGAACAGTGGAGTCGCGATATAACCCTACGTCCATCGAACAGAAGTGGCAAACCGCCTGGAATCAACAGGGTTTGTACAAAACCGTTACTGAACCCAACAAGCCCAAATTCTACGCCCTGTCCATGTTCCCTTATCCTTCGGGTAGTCTACACATGGGTCATGTTCGCAACTATACGATTACCGATGTGATTGCCCGACTGAAACGGATGCAAGGTTATCGGGTTTTACATCCGATGGGTTGGGATGCCTTTGGACTGCCTGCCGAAAACGCTGCGATTGATAGAGGTATTCCGCCTGCGACCTGGACGTATCAAAATATTGACCAAATGCGGCAACAATTGCAACGCTTAGGTTTTTCCATTGATTGGGAAAAAGAAGTTGCCACTTGTTCCCCAGATTATTATCGTTGGACACAATGGATTTTCTTGCAATTTTATAACGCGGGATTAGCTTATCAAAAAGAAGCTGCGGTTAATTGGGACCCCATCGACCAAACCGTACTCGCTAACGAACAAGTTGATAGTGAGGGCTATTCCTGGCGGTCTGGGGCGAAAGTCGAACGGAAACTATTACGGCAATGGTTCTTTAAAATTACCGATTATGCTGAAGAATTATTGCAGGATCTTGACAAATTACCCGGCTGGCCAGAACGGGTGAAAACCATGCAAGCCAACTGGATAGGCAAATCTACGGGGGCTTATTTAGAATTTCCTGTTGCGGGAATGGATGACAAAATTGCGGTGTTTACCACTCGTCCCGATACGATTTATGGGGTATCTTACGTTGTATTAGCCCCAGAACACCCCTTAGTTGCCCAGCTAACCACCGCTGAACAAAAACAGACCGTTGAAGCCTTTATTGCTGAAGTTGCCCAGGAAAGCGAAATAGACCGAACCGCAGAGGATAAACCCAAGCGAGGAGTTCCCACTGGTGGAAAGGTAATTAACCCATTTAATAACAAAGAAATCCCCATTTGGATTGCTGATTATGTGTTGTATGAATATGGAACCGGGGCTGTGATGGGGGTTCCAGCCCATGATGTCCGGGATTTTGCTTTCGCCAAACAGTACAATTTACCGATTACTCAGGTGATTGTCCCGGATGATGCAGATAATGATAATAGCGAAGATGAGGCGATCGCAGAAGCCTATACTGAAGCCGGAATAATGGTACATTCTGGCCCCTTTAGTGGGGAATATTCCGTTAAAGGGAAAAAGGCGGTGATTGAATGGGCTGAAGATGAAGGGTATGGTGAAGGCCGGGTTCAGTATCGGTTAAGGGATTGGTTGATTTCTCGCCAACGCTATTGGGGGGCACCGATACCGATTATTCATTGTCCCAAATGTGGGGCGGTTGCGGTTCCAGATGCTGATTTACCGGTGAAATTACCCGATAATGTAGAATTTTCTGGGCGGGGGCCATCGCCGTTATCGAAGTTGGAAGATTGGGTGAATGTTCCTTGTCCGACTTGTAATACGCCAGCTAAACGAGAAACCGATACGATGGATACGTTTATTGATTCGTCTTGGTATTTCTTGCGTTATCCCGATGCCAAGAATGAAAATAAAGTATTTGATTCAGGGATTACCAATGATTGGATGGCAGTCGATCAATATGTCGGGGGAATTGAACACGCCATTTTACACTTATTGTATTCTCGCTTTTTTACTAAAGTATTGCGGGATCAAAAACTGTTAAATTGTGATGAACCGTTTCAACGGTTATTAACCCAAGGAATGGTACAGGGAGTGACTTATAAAAATCCGGTCACCGGAAAGTATATTCCCTCGGCAGATGTGAATCCAGAAGATGCCAAAGATCCTAAAACCGGAGATCAATTAGAAGTCTTCTTTGAGAAGATGTCGAAGTCTAAATATAATGGGGTTGATCCGTTGGAAGTGATGGGGAAATACGGGGCAGATACTGCCCGGATGTTTATCCTATTTAAAGCGCCGCCAGAGAAGGATTTAGAATGGGATGATGCCGATGTTGAAGGACAATTTCGCTTCTTAAATCGGGTGTGGCGTTTGGTCAGCGAATTTCAATCTAATTCAACTAAAACTATAAAAAATACGGAGTTAAGTAAAGAAGAAAAAGACTTAAGGCGGGCAATTCATACGGCAATTAAAGAAGTGACGGAGGATTTAGAAGGGGATTATCAATTTAATACAGCCGTTTCTGAAATGATGAAACTGAGTAATGCTTTATCCGATGCTAAATGTGAAACTTCGGCGGTTTATCAAGAAGGAATTGAAACGTTGTTGAAGTTATTAGCCCCATTTGCCCCCCATATTGCAGAGGAGTTATGGCAAGGTTTAGATAATAATCAATCGATTCATATTCAACCCTGGCCGGAAGTAGATGAAGCGGCGTTAGTGGTGGATGAAATTACCTTAGTGATTCAAATTAATGGCAAAACTAGGGGCACTATTTCTGTTCCCGCAAAAGCCGATAAAGCCACGTTAGAGGAGTTAGCAAAAACCTCTGAAGTGGGAGAGCGTAATTTAGCCGGAAAAGAGATTAAAAAGGTGATTGTTGTACCCGGAAAGTTAGTGAACTTTGTGGTGGCGAAGTAGGAGTTTGTAGGGTGTGTCAGTGATGCACCTTATTAAGTTTCTTCACCTTTCTGCTGTAATTTTTGCCGAGAGGGTAGATATGAATCCCTTCTAATTTCATTTAAAGAGCGCATTTCATCCCTTAATTTTAAAATTAAATCAAACTTTTTTCTAACTTCATCTCGACTCACTCCTATTTTTGCTTCAAAATTAGATACAGCTATGCCATTGCAAATTTCATTAAATAAATTATTGAAAAAAATAATCTCTATCCCCGATAACCCGATTATACTTTCATTGTTATTAGATTCCTGAATTTCTTGTGCAATAACTTCTAAGAAACCATGAGCCTGTCTAGGAGACAGATTAAGCCTTGTTTCAAAACCACCATTTTCTAAAGCCAGCCGGACTTGTTTAAGAATATTCCGAAAAAGTACTAAGTCATCCATCGATAACTCAATCTCTGCATCTTTATATGTTACCTTATCAATCTTCATAAATACAACCTCTCTATTATCAGCTTAAACAGACTTTATTAATAAAATCACCATCAGTGTAAACGCCCCTGGCACTCACTGCTATAATAGGGTGTATTACGACACACCTTACTACTATGATTTTGAGTCTATTTATGCGTAGAAACGTTGCATGCAACGTCTCTACAGGCTCATTAGTAATCGGCAGTATTGTTTGAAATCTCACCCCATTCCCTGTTATCCTTCTCCCAAAACAGGCTTTAGTTCTTAACTTTTTGGGGAGAGGCAATGATCATCGAATTGGGGTTGTAAACCACTTCCTCAAATAATGACTCATATTGTTGAATGGCTTGGTCACAAGAAAAGAAATCTTCTGCATATTGGCGACCTTTGTGACCCAAGTCTTGAACTCGATTGGGATTTTTATAAAGATCTACAATGGCATTGGCTAAAGCTTGTGGGTTTTCCGGAGGAACAACCACTCCACCCCCACTGCGTTCAACAGCGTCTTTTGCTGTCCCTGTGGCGGGCACAGAGGCAACAATCGCGCAACCACTGGCCAGTAGAACAGGAATTTTAGAGGGTAGGTTAAATGCAGTGACTTCACTTTTTTGAACCACTAAACCGACATCAGCCGCCGACAGTAATTCGGGGAGTTTTTCCCGAGGCTCAAACGGACGTAACTGCACATTGTCGGCGTTGTATGCATGACAGTATTCTCGTAGTTGACCCAGAGCACTGCCTTCACCGACAATGACAAAGACAATCTCCGGAATATGTTTCAGGTTGGCAGCGGCTTGAATAACGGTTTCGAGGCCTTGAGTCAGGGCAATATTGCCAGAGTAGAGGACAACAAACTTATCTTGAAGTTGATGAGCCGCTCGAAATGAGTTATTCTCTTTGGGTAATGGTCGAATAAAGTGGGTATCCACCCAGTTGGGAATATAAGCGATTTTCTCTTTAGGAACCCCTTGTTGAATTAAATGGTCGGTAAATCCAGTGGCAATGACACTCACTTTATCGGCTTGACAGTAAGCAAATTTTTCTAACATCTGAGCCAGAGAGACCATTAATCCCCCATTTTTTAATAGCTTGACTCGGACGGCTGCTTCTGAGACAATATCTTGAATATTAAGAACCACTGGACAACGACAGATGGCAGCGTATAATGCGACAGGGAGAGAGACCAATAACGGTGGGACTGTGGCAAAGATCACATCAGGTCGCCAGCCTTTAAGGGCCTGAAACAGACTCGTGACCATGAAACTACCATCGTAAAGCAGTCGATCGACCACACTGGGTTCTGGGCCTCGGATTAAGATATAACTCCGTTCAATGATTACCCCGTTGCGCTCTTCAGTGACATAAAACTTTCCTTTGTACTCTGGATATACGCATCGTTGAGGATAGTTGGGCATTCCAGTTACTACGCGCACCTCATGGCCGCGCTTGACTAAACCCTCAGCCAGTTCAGTCATCAGAGGAGCAATTCCAATCGGCTCTGGGTAGTAATTGTAAGAGTAAATCAAAATCCGCATGGTTTTGAGTGATATATTAGTCGAGTTTACGTTTTGGGTGCTTGGGTTGAAATCAACTGCTCTGTTCGTCAGATATTAAATTAGCTTTGCAGATGGATGAGACGGCTCTAAAGATTCAGTAGATATATCTGTCAGGATTGAGCCATTCGCGAGACTGGTAATTTATTCTCTTGTCATCTAAGATAGTACCCACTTGCAGCAATTTACTACTCACTTCACAATCAACAACAGTCTAGAGACTGAATATTTCAATTGAATCAGTTCTCAGTTTTTAGGACGATGTTGCCAATCATCGTATTCTGTTCTAAGCCCTCGGATTCTCAATTTTTGGGATGGGGTTGATTAGGAGATCCTCAGCAGGGCTACTACCGCAGATCGGGAGATGGCCATAAATTGATCGCAGCAGTGTTAGCAGGTATGCTCAGGATTTATCACCTTAGCAGAAAGCAAGCTTTTTTTATAAAAGAGAATGTCAGAAATCCAGTTAGCCGATCAAAATTTAAAGTATAGTAGTTAACACCCAACCCACCCAAATGATTAAAAACACAACACATCTAACTCACCCATCTCGAGGGCTTAAAATGCCGATGAAGTAAGGATCCAGAACAACGCCCGCTTTTCATCCTGACTTGAGATTCAAGTTCTTTTCAGTCGCAGCAGTAGCACCCATTACAAATAATCCTAACTGATCCTCACATTGTAAAAAGCTCAAGAACTATTAAATTAATTCTTTCTCTTGCTCCTCCAATATCATTGACCCAAAAAATTTGCAGATTTTTATTGATTGCAGTTGAACTATTTCCTCCTGATGTAAAATTTTTAATCAAGTCATCTTTTTGATCTAAGGAGAGTTGACCATTGACTGTGAAAGAATTTTGTGCTTGTGATTTGTTGAATACCAGAGGCTGCAACATTTCCTGTCATCGATGCCTAGATATGGCTTGTTGTGACATAAGTGATAGTCATGGTTTCAATATCCCCAAGGATGAAAACTTTCTAGCAGTCGTTATGACTTTGAGTTGGGATTATATTGATATAGTACTCCTAAACAGGGTATATAATAGCCGATGGTGATGTCTAGCATTTTTAGCCTTATTTATTAAATCTTTAAGAACAAAAGGTTAATCTGAGCTTTACCCACTTGATTTGTAAAGCTTTTGTAAAGATCTTAGGGGTATTAGGATCAAGAATATATTTTTTGACGAACCGAGAAAAATCATCATTGAGCCCTGATGATTGTCATCGAGTTTTTCCTGGCTTCTTTCTGGCTAATATTGTTAATTCAATATAGATATTATTAGAGGGGTTAATGAGCGGATTTTAGGAATTAAAAATCATCTAGAAATACATTTCCCCTATCAATTGGTCATGGGTTCGAGCATCAGCAACATTTCAACTTCTCCCCTAGATTGATCCGAGTAAATCACACTAACTCCCACTCCTTCTATCGAGGTTAGTAGAGTAATTAGATTAGGTTGCAGCGCTGCGGCCGGAGCGGCTAATAGATAGCTTGTCGCCCAAGAAATTAATTGTTCAATATCTAAATAAATATAACTCAAATTCGGTTGGGGTAAAGATCCTGTAATCGCTTTAAATTGAGGATTTTCCAGTAACGGAGATTGAGGCAACTGGGTCATCACCTCTATCACCGGTTCACCGAAAGCAATAAATAGCAATTCATCTGTTAACCATCCATGACCAAATAAAGTCCCTTGTTGGGGATCTCTCCATTCTGTGACTTCAATCTCTGCAATGCGCCGTTGCTGTATATCGATCGGGGGAGTACTATTAGCAATAGTGGCATCGAGTTGATCTAACATCCCTACAGCAGAGATGCGATCGCTCGTTTCCAAGATTAAAACCCCGCCCAAGCCAAACGGGGCTAAAATCCCTTCATCGGAAGAGATCGCCCCCAAGGCAAAATCCCCATCCATCCAACCCAATACGTCTTTGTCGGCATCGAGGTTAATCGATTGTAAGCCCTGGCGCACCTGATTCACCCATTGGGCTGCATCATCATTATCTGGCGCTAACTTCAGTAGTTGAGACCAAATCCGATCAATTCCCTGACCTTGAATGAAAGCAACGGTCTCGCCAGGAAACCGACTAATGAGGGAAGTTAGCCTCCGATTTTGAGGAGACAAACCTGTTTTCGGCTCAAACTGGCTGACCACTTTAACCCGCACTCCTTCTGGCTCCACTCCAACTGCGATCACAGCCGATTGTAGAGGCTGAAACTGAGATAATATTTTAAGAGATCCTGTAGTGGGGGGATCTGAGGAATTGAGCAGTTGTTCAATTAAGATTTGAGAGTCAAAAATCAAAGCTGCCCCGAGAGGATTTTCCACGGCTGCGCTTTCCAGAAATGTCTGAACAATTCCTGGTTTCTCGGCTAAAGCTGGCTCACCTAATATTGTATTAATTGCTTGTTTAACAGGCGATCGCTTTGCTGCGACAACCACATGACGATCGACTACAGCAACATGATACCGTCTGCCCCCCGATTCGATATATTCAGTGATTGTCACCCCGCGATGGTCTCGTTGAATTTGTTGCAAATTCGGTTGTTGATTAAATTTGCGCTTAAACATCCAAGCCCGCACGGGATCTTTAATCCCTACCACCATCAATAAATCTAACTCTTGCGACTCGGAAGGCAGCAGTCCTACCATCACCCCACCCATCCAAGACCGTAAATCTCGGTCAAAATTAAGGCGAGTATTGGTTAAACTAGCCTGTTTAATCTGATGGAGATTTCGAGTAATTAATTGCCGAGTTTGGGGGTTGCCAAACTCTTGTAGTTGATGGAGTGCTTGGGGATTTGGGGAGACAAACACCGCCATCAGTGTATCTTCCGGAATCAATTGAGCACTTTGAACAGGATCATAAGTACGCCACCGACCCTGAATCAGACTCAGCCCCACAACTCCAACGCCGAGAGTAACGACCGCGATAACAATCAGAAAAACCTTAGAATTTTTGAGTGGCATTATCTTCTACTTTCAATTTCTTTTCACTCAATCTATTATTTTGACGTACTCAACTCGAGTTTAAGTCCTGAATTGACCATCCTATTACAGTGCCGCAATAGTTAGCCGGATGATTGAGAGTCGTCAATGGCTTGGCTTTGAACTCATATATTATCGATAATCTGTAACAAATCACTCTTTTTCCTAATTAAGATGTTTTCTCCTTCGGCGCAATAAGTAATACTGACTATTTGCTAGAATTCCAGAGGCTGATATGCTAACTTTTATAAAGTTTTTTTACCGATCCTGAATCTGAACTATGGAGCTTCCAATTCCAGAGTCTGTTAAACCCTGGCTCAATTTCTTTCATCCCGCTTTGATGTGGATTTTACTCGGACTGTCGATTTATGCCTTATATCTAGGGATTCAAATTCGCCGTATCCGAACCGCTGATGCAGAAACGCGCAAAACTTTAGTGAAAGGAAAGTTCAACGTTAAGCATCACCAAGTCGGTTCTATCTTACTGGCATTTATGGTGCTGGGAAGTATTGGCGCAATGGCAGTCACTTATATTAATAACGATAAACTCTTTGTCGCGCCACATTTACTGGTGGGTCTAGGCATGACGGGTATGATTGCTGTTTCAGCCTCTCTTACGCCTTTGATGCAAAAAGGAGCCAACTGGGCGAGATACACTCATATTGGACTCAATGTTACTCTCCTCGGACTATTTGGATGGCAAGCCATCACTGGGTTAGAGATTTTACAACGTATTATTAGCAAAATGTAATGATATGGTATTTAGCCCTAGATAGACGATAATAAAAGCGTCACATAACTGTTCCTGCTTTAGAGTAATTCCGAGCAGAATAAACATAACGCTTAACTGTTTTTGCCCCCCTACCATGACTCAGTGGTGGGGTTGTTTATTTCTACCTCAATACAAGGGACAATTAGTGAACTGTCCCTCAGGAATTGCCGAATCAAATAATCAGTGTTATTTCTTATCGCTATTTAATTGGAAGAAGAAATACCTATCATTTCTGGAGACAAGACGCGGTTGAGTTTACCACTGGAATACCCTTCTAAGTCCAGGGTTACATATAAGAATCCCAGCCCCTGAAATTGAGCTACTAAGGTGGGTAAATCTGTCTTGAGGACAAAATCCTGAATTTGTTCGGCAGGCAGTTCTATGCGGGCTGTATCCCCGGATGATCGCACTCGTAGATTTTGCCACCCCAACTGACGCAGATAAACCTCAGCCCGTCCCACTCGTTGCAGTTTGGCAACTGTAATTTCTTCCCCATAAGGAAAACGGGAACTTAAGCAGGGTTGAGAAGGTTGATCCCATGAGGATAACCCTAACTGTTTTGAAATTTCTCTGACTTCCAGTTTGCTTACCCCAACTTCTGCCAATGGCGATCGCACTCCTCTTTCTTGGGCGGCTTGAATGCCGGGGCGATAGTCCCGTAAATCATCCCCATTGACTCCATCAATCACATAAGGATAACCTCGTTCTAAGGCTAGTGGTTTGAGGGTATCATGTAATTCACTTTTACAAAAGTAGCAACGGTTGACGGGGTTAGCAGTATAGTTAGGATTTTCCATTTCTTGGGTATAAACTTCCTGATGAGAAATCCCAATGATTGCGGCTTGTAAGCGGGCTTGTTCTAAATCTTCCGGTAATAATGAGGCAGAAATGGCGGTTACAGCTAAAGCGCGATCGCCAAGAACATCATAAGCGATTTTTGCCACAAGGGTACTATCTACCCCTCCAGAATAGGCAATTAAAGCCCGATCCATTTGTTGAAACAGAGATCGAAGTTGATTGAGTTTTTGTTCTATCATCAGATTGGTTACAGTCAGCGTTCCACTATATTCTTTTATAGCGCTATGGGACTGTAGAATGAATTAAAATTCTCGGCGTGAGAAAATTCCAATAGAAATAGATAATAATAAAATAGTATAAAGAACACCGTAGAGAATATGGGTTAATAAGATAGGAATGCTGGGAAACTGTCCATAAACTGCATCATTTTTTAAGTCTAATCTGGCTAAATCGGGTAAGATAAGATACAGCCCCGTCATCAATCGTTCAATCGTTATATTTTCACTAAATTGACCAATATTAAGCAAATCTCGGCTTAAACTTCCCATGATATAAACCCCTAAAGTTAATAGAGTGGCGAGTAGAGAATTTGTTAAAACACCAAATAACAAACCGACTGCAACAATTAAGGAGAGTTTTAACCAAAGAAATAGCCCAGAAATCGCTAAACTGACTCCAGGATAAGGAATTTGGTTCCAACTCAATATAATAAAATAGATCAGCATCATCCCACTGATGAGTACGGCCAGGACAGCCGACAAACCTAGATATTTGCCGATGATTAGTTCCAAGGGACTAATGGGTTTAGCAATGAGTAAATAAACCGTTCGTTTTTCAATCTCTTGATTGATCAGGGCAGTACTGGCAAAAATAGTAATGATTAGACTGAGAAAATCGATAACAGCTAGACCTAAATCTAATGTAATTTTATTTTCTGTTGTAGCCGCAACTTCGGGTAATAATCTGATAGCGATTATCATTAATATAGCAAAAAATCCGATGACATAAAGAACGCGATCGCGCATAACTTGCCAAAATGTATTCTGAGTAATCGTTAATATTCCCATCTCAATTTAATTAACTATGAAGCTTGTACAAGGGTGGGTGAATTGTTAATGAGTCCTGAAGTATTTGCTATGATAAAGTAAAATTTAATCCAACAACTGATCAATAAATGAATTAACATCACAATAATAAAATTAGGTCGCATTAAAGGGGGTGCAGGACGAATATTCAATTTGTCATTAAAAAATTCTACAATATAAATTAGACATCCTGAAATAATTGGGAACGATTGTAAAGGAAAGTAAGGTAGCCCTACCATTTTTTGAGACAGTAGTAAACTAATTAGTGCACCCGAAACCCAGGGACTAAGGGGAATTCCATAAATCATAAAAGGGGGCTGACTGGTTCTCCAACAAATACCAATAATTAGAAAAGTTAAACTTAAAACGGCTAAGCGATCTCTTAATATTACATCAGCTTCTACCGCTGCCGATACTAGCCAAATCAAAATACTGATTAACAAAAATGTTTTCCAGTGAAAAGCTTTGGGAGGAAGAATAGGACTGAATAAATCTTTGATATCTTTCATGGTTAATCACTTAATTTGCTCAGTTATTCCAAAGATAAGCAATGTGGCGACATGGCTGATTGTATGAGCTTTTACCATGATTCTAAACTGATATCCTTGTTGAATAGAGGCTGCCCGTTTCACTTCTCCGTAATCTGTTAGAACCCTCACTAGCTCCAATGATTGCCATTTCACCAATAGAAAAATCAGAAAATTTAAAATACTAAATCCCATAAAAAATAATGAGATGCGATTGACAGAAAAGGTCAGATTTAAGATAAGCTGTTCTTTTAAAAAACTAGGTAGAATGGGTTCTAAAGTAAAAAATATCAGCCAATTCACACTACTGGCTAATAAGTTAATTGCGGCTGCATATTCCACACTCATTTTAGGACTAATGGCAAGTCCCCGCTTTAACACCCAGGCTTCGATGGTAATGCAGACCAATAAATACAACAGTCGAGTCAGAATGACTCTGCTAACAAATTGAAAGATTTCCATGCAAACAACACTAAACCAGAGCCTTAAAAGTTAGACTACACTATCTTTGAGATCAGAGTTTAGGCTCTACATTTGATTCGAGCCAGCCATTTTACCTCTCATGCTAGAAATAGCTGTAGGGACAAAACACAGTATTTTATAATTATTAATCAAGTTTGCACCAAATGATGCTTTAAGATCACCACTCCCGATACTCCTATACTATCAACGTTTAAGATTTTATGAAGGACTCAATTCCCAGCACTCTGCAAGAAATGATTGCTTTACGACAACAGCCTGTCAGTGAAGAAGTGGTTGCCACTGCAATTGCTGGTGTGATCAAAATTGCTCGCTCTCGACAACAAACCTTTGAAGACCTACAAGCAGAAGTCTTAGCGGATGATAACTTACTTAACCCTGAACAACGGTTGTGGTTGAGCGAGTTATTGGCTGAAGCTTGGCAAGGTTTACCTGAATTTGATTAATCTCAATTGTCAATCACGTAATTCCGTCAGCCTCAGGATAGCTGATGGGGCAATTATTGTAGGGTATCAGAGGAAAAGCCTATAATTTACAGTGACTCTAAGCGGATTGCTCAAAAAGTTGAAAATCTTTACCACCATGTCCCCACTTTCGGATATGATGATAAACGCGATATTCGACAGGGAAACAAGAGGATATGAGTTCAAGTGTTTTTGAGGACGTAAAAACAATTATTGTAGAGCAACTGGGAGTTGAGCAAGAACAGGTGACACCTGAAGCAAGCTTTGTAGATGATCTGGGTGCAGATTCTCTCGATACCGTAGAATTAGTCATGGCTTTAGAAGAGAAATTTGATGTTGAAATTCCAGATGAAGAGGCTGAGAAGATTTTAACGGTTCAATCAGCAGTCGATTATATCGAAAGCCAAACTGCAGCCACAGCTTAAACCCTAAGGGAAGCGACTGACATCGGGTGGATCAAATCATAAAGTCTGTTTCTATTAAGATCAGGTGAATGATTTCTAGCGGACTCACCCAAATCTATGTTCGCTCCACCTTGAGAGATCAGCTGACTTGTTGAATAAATTTTTAAAAGACTTTGATTGATTTTAGCAAATAAATTGAGCAGTATCGTGACTGCTGATGATTGTTTGTTAATGGCGTAAGCTATCTTACACATGACAACAGCCTCAACTGAATGTTCTATCCTGAGTCTGTCAAAGCGTTGCTGCATCGGTAATGAATCATACCCACAATTGAGTCTGAGGTCAGAGGCTGACTCACTATCCAACGATGAAAGTCTGTAAGAATCTCATAATATCTAACGGTTATTTCAGTTTTTAACGTGATCTACCCCCATCATATTTTACTTAGGTGGTTAACTGCTTGAAACAAAAATCATGACTAATATGAACCGCAAGCGTGTTGTTGTCACAGGTTTAGGTGCAATCACTCCTATTGGAAATACAGTCCCTGATTATTGGGAAGGGTTGATGAATGGACGTAATGGAATTGACACCATTACATTGTTTGATGCGTCTCGACATAAATGTCGGATGGCAGGAGAAGTCAAGGGATTTGACCCGTGTGATTATATCACGCGCAAAGAAGCCAAGCGCATGGACAGGTTCGCTCAGCTTGCGATATCAGCCAGTAAACAGGCGATCGCTGATGCTAAATTTGTGATTGATGATCTCAATGCGGAACAGGTGGGTGTCATGATTGGGACAGGCATTGGGGGTTTAAAAGTTTTAGAAGATCAGCAGGAAGTTTATCTCACCCGTGGCCCGTCTCGTTGCAGTCCATTTATGATCCCGACGATGATTGCGAATATGGCAGCGGGACTGACAGCCATTCATACAGGAGCACAAGGGCCGAATTCCTGTCCCGTAACAGCCTGTGCAGCAGGTTCTAATGCGGTGGGGGATGCCTTCCGTTTAATTCAGCGGGGTTATGCTCAAGCGATGATTTGTGGCGGTACAGAAGCGGCTGTGACTCCCCTCTCAGTGGCAGGGTTCGCGGCGGCTCAAGCCTTGTCCACTCGCAATGATGATCCAACCCATGCTTGTCGGCCATTTGACAAGGATCGTGATGGATTTGTGATGGGGGAAGGATCGGGTATTTTAATCTTAGAAGAGTTAGAATATGCCCTCAGTCGGGGCGCTCAGATTTATGCAGAAATTGTCGGTTATGGCATGACTTGTGATGCCTATCACATCACTTCTCCCGTTCCTGGGGGTGTGGGAGCCGCTCGCGCCATGTCTTTAGCCCTCAAAGATGGGAATCTAACCCCGGAGCAAGTGAGTTATATTAATGCTCATGGTACCAGTACACCGATGAATGACTCCACCGAAACGGCAGCCATTAAACGGGCATTGGGTGATGTGGCTCATCAAATTACGGTGAGTTCAACCAAATCAATGACGGGTCATCTGTTAGGGGGTTCAGGGGGTATTGAGGCTGTGGCAACAGTCATGGCAGTGAAGAATGATCGGGTTCCCCCTACCATTAACCATGAAAATCCCGATCCTGAATGTGATTTAGATTATATTCCCAATGAAAGTCGTGCTCAAACCGTTGAAGTAGCGCTGTCTAACTCTTTTGGTTTTGGTGGACATAATGTTACTTTAGCATTTCAGAAGTTTAAAAATTAGCGAACAAGGCTGATGCAATAGGGTAGTCGATCGTTTTTCCCAACTCCCTATTGCACCCGCGCGCGCGATCGCTCATGATTGGGAAACTTAACCAACAAAGGATAAATCTGTACTTTGGTTAAACCCAGATCCGCCAACATAACCCACTAAGTCGTCTTTGGGGTCTAAGCCGGCAAAACCGTTATTCCGGAAGATGAGGGACGAACCGGCAAACAGATAGTCACTGGCGCTGCCTTCAAGTTGGATTTTGTCGAAACCGCTTTGGAAGTCAGTTACATAAGCATAGCCTTCTAAACCAAAGGGAGACTCATCGAGATAGAAAGAAGTTTTGCTATTACCCAGAACAAATTTATCCCGGTCTAAGAATGTCGGGAAGAGGATGCTGTCTTCTGCAACTAAAGACTCGTCAGCTTCTAATGAGAGAGACTCACGAGTTAAACTATCAACTTTAGTCGTAGTCGTTTGAGCGCTACTTTCAGCTAACGCTTCAATTTCACTGAGATCTTTAAATTCAGAAGCGCTACTATCGGCGACAGCTTTTTCTACCTCCAGAGGACTGGGGAAAATCCAAGGGAAACCACCCGTTAATACATCAAGTTCACCGGCACCGGGTTGGCTACCGCCGCCAACTCCCACAATATGATCGTCACCCCAACCGCCTTGAACGGTATCATCGCCTGCGCCACCTTGAAGGTTGTCGTTGCCAGCATCACCTCGGATGAAATCATTACCGTTGCCGCCATCAATCTTATCTTGGCCACCAAAACCGAAGATCTTGTCATTGCCACCCAAGCCGGAAAGACTGTTATTTTTGTTATCCCCTGTGATGCTATCGTCGTTATTGGTGCCAGTGACGTTAACAAAGTTCTCAACAGTGAATTTTAAATTTCCTAAAGTGGGAACGTTTTTAACCAGCAGTTCTTGAGAAAATAGATTAGCTTCGATGGAGGCATTATTGCCGCCAGTAGCAGAAGCGTCAATGCTGTTCGATTTATTTAGGGTTCCTTTAACAACTTCAACGTCAAAAATCTGATCTTGACCTAATTTTCCTTTATTAATCTTACCGCCAGCTTCTAGGGTAATGGCTTGGTTAAAGTAACGATAATCTGCCGTATCGGTTCCGTCTCCACCAAGTAAAATATCATTGCCACTGCCATCGACAAATCGGTTACCACTCCATTGGCGGAATTCATCGTTTCCAGCGCCGCCAAAGGCAAGATCATCACCACTACCATTATAAATTTTATCGGCTCCCCCTTGAGCAAAAATTAAGTCATCTGATTCTAAACCAAAGATATAATCAGGTCCATTTGTACCAATTAAAAGATCTGGGTTTGGGGTGCCAATTTTGAGAGAAATCGGAAAGATAATTGAATCCGATGCTTGTAAAACGGCATCTGACGTGAAAGATTCTAGTTGCGCTTCACTACTCGCTGTCTTTGATATAGTATTATCTGAATCTGCAATAGTGAGTAAATTAAATGCTTCTGCACTAAATTCTGATGGAATTTCTGCTATTTCATTCACGGCAGAAGCCTGATCTGATTCAATTTTAAGATCTGATTCAGCGATTTCTAATTTATTAAATTCCATGACTTCTCTCCAGCTAATCTTTTTATAGGCTGTTTCAATTCTCAGGCTATGAGAGAAGAATATGTTGCCGAATTGGCAGATTTTAAGCAATTTTAATGTTTTTAATGGTATAGTATATTTTATGTTTTAACGGTCAAATAATCCGTTCTCAACAACCCATTATTCAAATTTATAAATTAAATTATAGTGATTTTAAAACAAAAAAAAGCTAGGATTTATTCATCCTAACTTAAAAAGTATTGATAGTATTGAAATGTTCTAGTTTTGTTCTTTTAAGATTATAAATTACTGAACTCGGGTAATTTGACCCAAAACGACAGGTTTTCCTTCGTACTCCGCTTCAATCTTTTTCTTGAGGTCTAAATCCCAAGTTAATTCATACTCTGTTTCAAGTTCTGATATTACCAGCAGAGCTACTTCACCAGTAATTTGAGCATCTTCTCCTTCCTGAAGAACTAACTCATTCTGCAAGTTATCAACCGATAAAACAAGAACTTTATCTTCAGCAAAAAGGTCTTCGTCGTCTGCAAGTATTAACGCATCTGGACTTAAAATTTCTTCTACTTCACCAGTTATTGTCACTGTTTGACCAATCAGTTGCTCACCGTCTTCTGCAACATCTTCTAATTCAGTAACAGTTTCAACTCCTTCAGTTTCGCTCGTATCTGTTAATTCCTGCTGCGGATTAGTAGCAGTTTCTTCAACTGAATTACAAGCTACTACTAGGGTTGATGCTAAAATTGTTAAAAATAAAGTTGTAGGCTTCTTTAAAAGGTTTAATAGACTATTCTTTAATCCCATGTATATTTATCCTAAATGAACGATTCAATAAAGTCAGTTAGCTATTTATTGAATCTATATTGCTTTATTATTTTATGATAAATAGTGACTGTTTGTAATCTACCTTAAGAGTTAATTACCTATACCTTAAGATAGAAAATAGTTAAATTAATTAACATTAACCCAACTTTTTGATCTATAATGCAAAAGGCTGGGTTAATCAATATTATTGAATTGGATTAAATCCAATAAACAGTTAGGACTCTGCCTTTTCAAATTTAAGTGCCGCAGAATTCATGCAATAACGTTGACGGGTTGGTGGGGGACCATCATTAAACACATGACCCAGATGAGCATCACAAACGGCACATAAAACTTCTGTCCGTCGCATGAATAAGCTATTATCTTCTTTTAGCTCAACATTCTCTTCCTCGGCTGCTTTCCAGAAGCTTGGCCAGCCTGTGCCTGAATCAAACTTTGTCTCAGCATCAAATAGCTTGCTTCCACAGCAAACACATTTGTAAATACCGGGTTCTTTATTATCGTGATATTCACCCGTAAAGGGTCTTTCTGTACCGTGTTTACGAGTGACTTTAAACTGTTCAGGTGTAAGCTGTTGCTTCCACTCTTCGTCTGTTTTTTTGACTTTCTCAACCATAGCTGACGAATTTATTGTTGTTCAAAATATATAAGACATATAGATTATAAACAATCTCTCTTTTTTTTGCATCTGGCTTTAGAGAGAAAGCATAAAATCTCACGAGTTAATTCTTTAAAATTCCTATTCTACTTTTTCGGCATCCTCATCTTTCACTCATTATCGTATCAAAATTTAGTTATATTATCTAGTAAATTTATCACTAAAAATTTAAGCATAACTGTAAGCTTTCTGCATGAACTCTATCTCGAGATGAATCTAACCCTTTAAACTGATTTAACTCTTGCTGAATTTGTCCAGGTTGTTGTCCTTCCTGGGATAACCATTGCTGAAAGATAACCTCTCGTTGATCAATGGGTTTAACTATAGCATAAACCCGGATTCGTTTGCGATTTTTTGATTCTGATCGAAGACATTTTAGCCGATAACCTATTTTCTCCAGTAACCGACGTAAAACAGTAATTGGACTTGAATTTTTAGCGAGTCCTATCCCTAAAATTGATTTAATTGCAGTCCGATCTTTTAATGCGATTTCAGCCATTTTTTGCAAATCTTTATCTGTATTTCTCAGTTCTATTTCAGAGGATTTTACTAATGCAGAAATTCCCAGTAATTCTAATGTACCAATTACAGCACCCAATTGAGCACGATTAAAATCGGGTACAAAAATACTACCATTTCCTGATTCAATTAGTCGTCGAACCATCTCTAAATCTCGTCCTTCCAAATAAGGACGACCCACAGTTAAAAAATAATGAATTCTTAATTGTTGATACCACCCTCGATCATCTTTTTCAACTAACTCTGGTGTCACTAAAATACCGTAACGTGATTTTAATTCATATTTTCGTTGAGATCTACGCTCAGATGGGGTTTTAACCATTTTTTTAGTTAAGCGATGATACTGATAATAGTCTAAGGTTTCAGCATTTGCGATCGCTTGACATTCTGATTGATAGTTTTGATCTCGAACAGCACTAATTAATTCTCCCAATGTGGGTCTTTTAAAGGTGTCTTGTCGCTTATTTTCTGAGTAATCATATATTTTATCATTACTCAGTTTTTTATTAAAATTATCTTCAATAATTTGATGACCTTCTGCTGCTAAAGCTGACAAAATAGAGGTACGATATTGATTCATGCCTGCATTAAATCGAACTGCCATTTTCGCCCAACACAGTAAAGATTCAGCTTGAAAGCCTATTTCAATATCATCTAAGGCTTCAAAATCAGATTGTTGTAGTAAACGGATATTTAATTGTGTTAATCGATTTCCCGAACTCAGAATTTGTTTAAGAGAAATCGAACCATTTCCAATCTGATTAAATCCATGAGTTGCCACCCATAAAAAACGGGGTATATTCTCTCGAATTCGACTTAAAGCTTGACGAACAGAATTCTCGGATTGAATCCCTTGAGCAATCCCCCAAACTGAGGTAAAATGCCCTTTAATATCGATACTTATTCCGGTTTCAATCACAGGAGAAGCCAGAACAATATCATATTGTTTTAAAACTTGATTTAAACGGTGAATACAGCCATAAGCGGGATGAGTTGGATCGGCTAAGGATTCTGAATCTATTCTTAGAATAGTTTTGTGAGGAAATTGAGTTTTTAGATATGCTTCTAATGTACAAGTTCCCCACTGACTTGCTGTTTTTTGGGCAGATAAGCAAATAAAAGGTTTACCACCATCAGCAATATATTGTTCTAAATCTTTAACTAACTGTTTCGGTGTATTTCCCTGATAACTATAAACTTTCCAAGCTTCTTTATCACTATATTTCCAATTATTTTTAATGATAAAAGGCGC
>CAYNXM010000375.1:0-33893 GCA_964401105.1 uncultured Lyngbya sp.
CTAGCATTTTGCATGATTCTATACCCATTTCTAGTGTTTAATTCCGTATCATTATGATTAATAGTGGGTGGTGCGTCTTGATTGACGTTTGTTTACTAGCATTTTGCATGATTCTATACCCATTTCTAGTGTTTAATTCCGTATCATTATGATTAATAGTGGGTGGTGCGTCAATGACGACGCACCCTACGAGGAACAAATTTAATCACAAAATATTGTTCCCCCTGAATTTATCATGTTACTGGTTTGAAAGTTGCCGTTCAACTTCGGCGATCGCTGCCTGATGTTCAGCTTCTGTGCGGCTAAAGATGTGGGTGCCATCGTAACGAGCCATAAAATAGAGATATTCCGTCTCTTCAGGGTTTAACGTGGCTTCTAAGCTGGCAACTCCTGGACTGGCGATAGGAGTCGGAGGAAGTCCGGCATTGAGATAAGTATTGTAAGGAGAAGGGGTTTCCACTTGTTTAAAGGTCAAGGGTTGCTCAACAGTTTGACGAATGCCCAGGGCATATTCTACCGTAGGGTCAGCCGCCAGGGGAATCCCTTGATCTAAACGGTTATGAAATACCCCAGAAATAATCCCCCGTTCCGAGGCAATAACCGCCTCTTTCTCCACAATACTACCGAGGGTGACCCACTCATGCAAACTCAGGTCCGTTTGTCCTTGTTGTTGCTGATAAACCGGTAAAGCCACTTGTTCAAACTGAGTTAACATTTGTTGCATGACTCCCCCTGGGGTGATTTGTTCAGCCACAACTTTGTAGGTATCCGGATACAAATATCCCTCAATAGACGGCACTCCTTGGGGTAACCAAGGATATTGATCGTAAGGAATAAAAGCAACTGTTTCGAGGAATTCCTCCGCCGAAAAGAAGCCTTGCTGTTCAAAATATTCTGCCATTTGCTTGAGAGACCATCCTTCAGGAATGGTATAACTCAATTGCATCACCTCTCCATTCCAGATGGTTTCTGCCACTTCTGATAAAGGGTCTGTGGGAGAAAGCTGATAGGTTCCGGCTTTGAACTCTCCGTCGCTATCCTGAAACGTTAACCATCGCGCCCAGAGTTTCCAGGCTGTGGCCGATCGAATTAAACCAGCCGCCTCCAGATCTCGACCAATTTGTTGGCTAGAGGTTCCTGAAGGAATAGTAATTTGCACCGCTGAATCGTTGTCTTCTGTGTCTGAGACCGCCTCTGTGGCGGGGGCTGAACTCACCCAACTCCACCAAGACCATCCCTGCCACCCTGCAAAAATCAAGGCAGCCGGCAGAAGTACAAAGTAAAATAATCGTTTAGAAATCCGTCCCATCTCAGATGCTCTTTGCTGTGGGTTACCGCAAAAATTGTCCCCTGTTTTAGCCCATGTCGTCAAAGAGTTGATCTTCAATCATCGGCAGTAAAGGTTCAATTTGTTGTAATTCCTCTGGTGAAAGGAGTTGAGGATTGCCCTGCTGATCGACACGTGCCAGAATTAAAAATGGATCGAGGGGAATATAAACCCCGTATTCTTGTTCTTTGTGATAAAAGCTGGCCAGCCAGACTAACTCTTCATATTCGTCCCTATCGCTGTCGGCATCATCTGGGGTAATTGATTCTAAGTCTTCCTCAGATAAGTCTGGGAGTTCTCCCGAGACGGTTAAGGTAACCGTACTATAATGCAGGGTTAAGTTCTGTTCAGCAAGTACGGCTTTGGCACTGGGGAAAAGAACTTCCAGTTCGCTGTCAGACTCTACGGCAATAGCAGCTTCATCTTCATCTGCATCCGGCCAAGTGAGAATCACCACAGGCTGGTCAACACAGCCTAATAGTAGAAACTCTTGATTGTCCACTTCTAAGGTAGACTGAATATAACAATTGAGGGATTGCCCTTTTTCATCGGTGATTGTTACAGATGTTTCAGGCTGTTCACCATTCTCTTGCGGATGTCGGGAGGAAAATGTCATAAAATTTAGACTGAGCTGGAACCCTTGCTCATATTACTGGAGAATCGGACAACTTGGATCAATTTTTGATCAGGATATTGTAATAAATTAACCGAGTTGATGTATTTGTGGCATGGCATTTCCCAGGACTTATCTCTCAGCAGTAGCGCGTTGTTGATCGAGCCATCGTTGCAAAATTAAGGCAGCGGCTTTACGATCGATCAGTGCTTTATTGCGGGAAGGAGAGACATTTTGAGCCACCATCATCTGCTCTGCTTGAAATGAGGTTAACCGCTCATCAACATATTCTAAAGGCAAATCGAGTGCTTTTGCTAAGCGTTTGGCATATTTTTGCACTCGTTGCGCTTGACTGCCGACAGTGCCATTCATTGAGTAAGGTAAACCCACCACTAACCGCTGCACCTGCCTCGACTCAACGAGTGCTTGAAATTGAACTACATCTTGCTGAAATGAACCCCGCTTCAGGGTTGTAACGCCTGTGGCAATTAAGCCTGTGCCATCACAACCTGCTACACCAATGCGTTTATTGCCAATATCTAGCCCCAGTACAGAAATAAACCGGTATTTTGTCATTGAATTTTTATATGAATTACCTTCAACCGCGAGAAGGCTCACACCGTATTCTTTGAATCGGTGTTGAGATGAATCGCGGGCAGGGTCTTGGTGGATAACGAGTCAATCCATTCTTCTACAATCGCTGTCATTGTTTTATCGCGATCTAACGCATAAGCTCTAAGGATATTCAATCTTTGTTCGCTAATTCTTAGGTTTAGTGCTTTATTTTTCATTTTTATCTATACAACGCCTACGCATATATGTTAATATATTTATAGGTCGATCAACAAGGGGACAAGATTATGAGAATTTCGTATCAGTACCGACTAAAACCGAATAAAGAACAACGCGAGATTATTGACAATACGCTCTCATTGCTACGCCATCAATATAATTATCAGCTTGCTCAACGGTTTGATTGGTATGAGCAGAATCGCTGTTCTATAGATAGATGTCCTCTGATCTGTCATCTACCCGAATTAAAAAATAAGCCAACAAAAACAGCTCAAGAGAAAAGTTTAGTTCAACTCAAAAAAGATAGACCGTGGTACAAGAAAGTTCATTCTCAAGTATTGCAGTCTGTATGTAACCGAGTTGACAAAGCTTTTGAGCGATGGTTAAAAGGTGACTGCAACGGTAAAAAATCTGGTAGACCCCGTTTCAAAGGTATAGGTCAATACAAAACTTTCACCTACAAACAATTTAAGCAACATCATTTTGTTGACAATAAAATAACGTTGTCTAAAATTGGTGATGTCAAAGTAATTGTTCACCGTCCTATACCAAGTGGTTTTATTATCAAAACCGTATCTGTCACTAAAAAAGCCAATGGTTATTATGTAACTTTAAGTCTAGACAACAAAGAAGTTCCCACTATCAAACCAGACTTTGATGCTAATAATATTGTGGGGATCGATGTCGGGGTGATTGATTTTTATGTTGATTCAGACAATAACCGAGTTGCAGCACCAAAATATTTACGAAAAGCTGAACGTAAATTAAAGTCTGCACAACGCAAGACTTCCCGTAGAAAGAGAGGTTCTCGCCGTTATTTAAAAGCCATCAAGAAACTAAGTATTCTACATAAAAAGGTGGCTGATACTAGACGTGACTTTCATTTCAAAATAGCTAAAAAACTTCTCAACAAATACGATGTCGTAGTAGTTGAAAAGCTGAACATAAAAGGACTCGCTAGAACAAGACTAGCTAAATCAATCAATGATGCTGGCTGGGGACAATTCCTAACAATTCTTTCAAACAAAGCCGAAAATGCTGGTTTGGCGGTAATTGAAGTGAATCCAAACGCGACAAGCCAGTCTTGCTCTAATTGTGGTCATGTTGTCAAAAAACCCCTATCTCAGAGAACACATAACTGCCCGGTATGTCATGTCAGTTTGTGTAGGGATTTGAACGCAGCGCGAAATATAAAAAAAAGAGCGGAGGGGCATCCCGTTCTCAAAGCTCGGTTAATGTCCTCATAAAGGAGTCGCCGAGAAGCCCACGCTATAATCTATGATTTAGCGTGGGAGTATGTCACTAACACGGATTTGCCAAGATTATCCTTGACTTTAAACTCCCTCGCCTTTGCAAATCTGATACTGTTCAATACAGGTAAGCGCAATTTCAAGTTCCATCGAGAATTACGACATACAGGCTAGTTGTAATTAATTTATATAGCACTATGCAGATTAGTTAAGAAGTAAGGAGTAAGTAGAGACGTTGCATGCAACGTTTCTATGGGGGTAAGAAGCCAGCCCATAGCGCAGGCGGGGGTGACAAACCCAGGCATTGATCAATAGTCCCCACTCATTACTCAATTCATACCCTTTTCCCTATTGCATAGCGCTACATCTGTTTTTGTTCTACACCAAATCCAACTAACACCACTTGTTCTAACGGTTGATTTTCGGGGGGACGTTGATAGTTTAAAATCTTCCGAATTCGTAAATTAGGATTGACCATCTGAATTGAATCGACTGAAACTATGCGTGTATAATTAGTCGTCATCAATAATTCCCGAGTTAGGATATTAAAGCGAAAATGAGATACTATGGGTTTATCCTCTTCATAAGCCCGATCCCTCAGATAATCTCCTTCAATGATAGAGTCCTCCATTTCTCGCGGCACAAATAACAAATTAAGCTGCTGAGAAACACGCTCTCCCGTTTCCGAAACCGTTTTAAAGGCTAACTTATAACCCGGTAACTCCGCTAAATCTTGATCGGCTTTAGTGTGGTTATCGGCTAACACCTTGGCTTTGATCTCGGATGAAACCGGAGCAATCACAAATTCAGTATGCGATCTCTCAACTTCCTGCTGCCGTAGATAATGATAAGTTCGTTCTGTTACCCAAGTGCCGACACAGCGATCAAAAAAGATTTGAAATTGAGAAATGGACATAACTTTGAGATTTTTGAAATTCAATAGCAATTATGAAACAGTTTTTAACATTTTTTTAGAAAAATCCCAGAATCCAGATAAAATCTAAGCTAAATTATCATTCTCTTGGTGCGCATTTTTTGGCTGCTTGCGTTGGCGTAGCCTCTCCTCCGGAGACAGCAGCAGGGTCGCACCGCGATTATTAAACTCAAGTGACTGATCTCGAATGTTTTCCTTATAGTACTGGCCACGCAGACGAAGGAGTCTGTTTGTTGATTCGGATGGGGAACTACCGCATCTTACTAGATTGTGGTATCGAGGACATCTCGCCTCTATTACACGAGCTGGATCAGCCGCTCCCGGCTGACTGGGTTCTGTGTACTCATGCCCATGCCGACCACGCTCGGGGGCTGTTAGCCCTGCACCAAGCCTTTCCTGAACTCCCCATTTATGGCAGCGAGGTCACCACTCAATTGCTAGCGCTCAACTGGCTGGATGCATCTCTTGCGGCTGAGCCTGTGTTTAGTCAGTCTATCCCCTGGAATTCAGAAGTTGAACTGGCACCCGGGCTAAATCTGACTTTGTTTCCTGCGGGTCATTTACCGGGAGCCGCCGCAATACTATTACGATATACGACCTCTAATCGAGATTATAAACTGTTTTACACCGGTGACTTTTTCCTGTCTAATTCTCGATTGGTGGAAGGATTTCCCTTGGGGGAATTGCGCGGACTTAAACCGGATGTTCTGATTTTAGAAGGAACCTATGGCACGGCTCGTTATCCCAACCGCCGCCAACTGGAAAATCAATTGGCTGAACGACTGTATAAGGCGATCGCAGCAGGTCATTCTATTTTGTTACCCACTCCCGCCTTAGGACTGGGACAAGAATTATTAATGTTGTTGCGGAGTCATCACTATTTTACAGGGCGAGATCTCGATATTTGGGTGGATGGGGCGGTTGCGACCGGATGTGATATTTACCTGAATTTGCTGTCTCATTTCCCTGCCAGTGTACAGAATTTTGCCCAACATCAACCCCTATTCTGGGACGATCGGATTCGTCCGAGGGTCCGTCGGTTTGAGCTAGAATATTTAGCTCAAGTGCCGGAATCTCCCTGTATTTTAATTACAGAAGACACCATCGATGTACTGGATTATTCTTTGATTCCAGACCGTTCTTGGGTGTTATTTCTACCGGAACGACCGGGGACTCGTTGGCAAATCCCACCTGCGTTAGAGGCGGGGTTTGCTGGGGTTGAAACCTATTTTTTGCCGGAACATTGTGATGGGGCCGGTACGACTCAGTTGATTCATAATTTACGACCGCAACATATTATCTGGGTGCATGGTTCACCCACTTATTTGGCCGATCTGACCAACTTAGATGAGTTACGCAATCGTTATCAACTGCATTGTCCGGCGGCGGGGACGTTGGTAGAATTGCCAATTGGAGAAACCTTTTTACAACCCCCCATTGCTGAATCTCATTACGAAGGGGAAATCACTGAACTTGTGAGTCATATTCAGATTGCTCTCCCCCAAGCTGTGACCAATGATCCGCGCTGGCTCTCATTTGCAGATACAGGATTAGTTGAGGCCCGCTGGCAAGGGGAAGAACTCGTATTACGAAGTATTTCTCAACGAGAATTTCTGCTCTCCAGTAGCGATCGCATCATTCCCCCTGAAGTCGAGTGTTGCGGTAATTGTCACTATTATCGAGGTCAACGCTGCTGGAATCGAGTTTCTGCTTTATATAGTTTTAAGGTCACTTTAGATGGCTATTGTCCTGTGTTTGAACCTCGTCAACTGAATCTAGATGATGAAACCTCTGAGTAGACTGTGGCAATAGGGAATAGGGTGGAGTGAGTTGTTGATTGCCAATGACAAATCACAAATGACAACTCTATCTTAAAGTTGGGATAGACTTGAATAGTATAAATAGAAAGATTATTGCATTGGCTATCCAATGGACAGTGGAACCCCAGAATTAGCAGAAGTTAAGCAACAGCTCATGACTCTTAATCGCCCGAAAAAGCCGAAAATGCTCGTTGTGGATGATGAGCCAGATAATCTAGATTTGCTCTATCGTACCTTTCGCCGGAATTTTAATGTTTTTAAAGCAGACAGTGGAATTCAAGCCTTAAATGTCCTCAAAACCGAAGGGGAAGTGGCTGTGATTATCTCCGATCAACGGATGCCAGAGATGAAAGGAACTGAGTTTCTCAGCAAGACGGTTCCTGAGTTTCCCAATACGGTCAGAATTATTCTAACGGGATTTACAGATATTGAAGACTTAGTTGAAGCGATTAACTCCGGACAAGTCTACAAATATATCACCAAACCTTGGGACCCCAATGAGCTCAAAAGCGTGGTGCAGCGGGCAGCAGAAACCTATGAACTCCTCAACCAACGCACCGAAGAACTACAACGGGCTCACCAGCAAGCACAGCTTCTCTGTCAAATTCTACAATTAGCCCAAGCAGTTAACACTTTAGAAGAGGGTTTAACGCCTATCACTGAAGCCATTGGTCGTAATTTTGATGCAGATGTTTGCATTTTACAAGCAGTTCAAAATAAGACTCTGACTCCTATCTCTGGGATTTATAGCCTTGATGGCAGCGCTGATAATTGGTTAGCAACAGATCCGTTAGTGGCTGAAGCAATAACCTCTCAAACAATACAAGCAGCGATTAATATTGCTCGAGATAAAAATTTATCCCAACTTGAATACTATCAAGCCTCAGGAATTCAAGCTCATCTGAGTATTCCTGTCATGTTCAAAAATCAAGTCACTAGCCTATTATCTCTTCAGTGGAAGCAGCCTTGTCAACTCCACCCCGATGATGTAGACTCCCTCAACTTAATCAGCCAAACCATCGCTTTGGCTTTAGCCAGCTTAAAGTGTTAAGGCAATGACCCATAAGAGTGAACAAATTCAGGCTATTTTTAACCGCATTGCCCCAGTCTATGACCAAATGAATGATTGGTTGAGTTTGGGGCAACATCGCATCTGGAAGCAGATGACAGTAAGCTGGAGCGGGGCCAGTCCAGGTGATACAGGACTCGATCTCTGTTGTGGCAGTGGCGATTTGGCTCATTTACTGGCTCAAAAAGTCGGGCAGTCTGGACAAGTGTATGGGGTTGATTTTAGCCCCCAACTGTTGGCAGTTGCTAACTCTCGACAACCTCAATTCACTATTCCAACAGCTCCCATCACCTGGACGGAAGCGGATGTATTAGAGTTACCTTTTGCTGAGAATACTTTTGATTGTGCCACCATGGGCTATGGGTTGCGAAATGTTGTTGATATTCCCCGTAGTCTGGAAGAACTTCATCGCGTGCTCAAACCCGGAGCTTGGGCTGCTATTCTAGATTTTCATCGTCCCTCTAATGCTCCCCTGCGGCAATTTCAACAGTTGTATCTTGACTATTTAGTGGTGCCGATGGCTGAACATCAGGGCTTGAAGCAGGAATATGCTTATATTAACCCAAGTTTAGAACGATTCCCTAATGGTCGCCAACAAGTGGCTCTGGCTCAAGGGGCTGGATTTACCACAGCCATCCACTATGGGATCGCAGGAGGTATGATGGGAGTATTGGTGATTGAGAAATCATAGATTTCCAACAAACTTGGCCCTCAACGCTACGGACTCGCTTTTGACCGTGTCTAATTCCTTTCAACTCTGGGTGTATATTGCACCCCCTATCTTAGGTGGAATTATCGGCTACTTCACCAATGATTTAGCCATCAAAATGTTATTTCGTCCTTATCAAGCCGTTCGGGTTGGAGGACGACAGCTTCCTTTTACTCCCGGTTTAATTCCCCGGAATCAGGAACGACTGGCTAAACGGGTTTCTGATACGATTATGGGGTCATTACTCACCCCAGAAGAACTACAAAACTTAGCCCGTCGCTTGCTCCAACTTGAACGTATGCAAGCCGCCATTCAATGGTTATTGCAACTGGCTCTTGAGCAATTAAAAGCCGATCATGAGCAAAAAACGGCTAAAATTTTATCGGGTATTTTACAAGATTTACTAGGGGAATCTTTTCCGCGATTTTTACGAATCTGGGCCAGACAAGAAGACTTCCTTGCTCCTCAAATTAATCAGATTTTCGATCAAATTTTATTAGAATTTCAGCTCACCAATAAGCAATCTCGTCAACTCGCAGATTGGTTAATTGATGTAGTGATTCCGCCTGAAGTCTTGCGACAAGTCTTAATTGATTTTCTCACCGATCGTAATATTGCCATTATTGATGAAGGGTTTCGCGAGAAAAGCAGCGGGACTTATTGGGTTGTTGCCAATTTACTCGGATTACGCAATAGTTTGACTCGCTTGCGAACGTTTTGTTTAGATGAACGGGAAGAAACAAATCGCCGTCTGGGTGAACTCATTATTGCTTTGAGTGTTCGGGAAAGACTGCAAGAATGGCTGCAAAATCTGTCTTTACAAAATTTACCTGTTTCAACAGTCCGACAGTTACGTAAAACCTTACAAGAAATTATTCGTCATTATCTTCAAGATCGGGGCTTAAATTTAATTCAAGGAATTAGTCAATCCATTGATTGGGAACAGGTTTCCATGCTAATTTTGAGACGTTTACAAGCTTCAACTGTACTCAGTAACTCTCTGGGATTAATTAGTCAAGAATTAGCGTTGGTGTTAGAACGATATTTAGAAAAAGACTTAGAAAATCTTGTCGCCCAAGCCATTCCTATTCTTAATATTGACCAAGTGATCATTGACCGTGTCAAATCTACTTCTCCCCAGGAATTAGAAGTGGCAGTTAATGGTATTGTCAAAAGCGAGTTACAAGCCATTGTTAACTTAGGGGGTATTTTAGGCATTATCGTCGGTTCTCTGCAAACCGTGATTTTGTTATTGCGCTAAAGGTAGTAAAATATACTTACCTTTTCCCACAGTACAACTCACACTGTTATGTCCAAGCGTAAACTGACCCCAGAACAATATGCTCGCCTCAAAGCGGAAAGCAAAGCTCCCTACCGGGGACTCCGACAGTTCATCTACGTTGCCTTTGGTGCATCTGGGTTTATTGGGGCTTTAGTCTTTTTATCTAAACTCCTCTCGGGCCAGGAAATCGGCTCAACCTTACCCAACCTCGGTTTGCAAGTGGGGGTTGTTGCCTTAATGGTGTGGTTATTTCGCCTTGAACAAAAAGCAGGTCGTCGTTCCTCCGGGTCGAAGTGACATAACTTTACAAAAATCGATAAAGATCCACAACCCGTAAATAAAAGAAAATAAAGAAAACATTACGAAATACATGATCCCCATCAGATTACCGGTAAAATACATCTATTGAATCAAATGAGGTCAGCTTAATAAAGACCTTAACCATAAATCCCTTTTAAACCTTGAATTGGGGTCAGCTTTTATAAAGACCCTAAAGATATTAAACTGATCAAGTGCTCCCGTTCTTATATTAAGACAGGAGCACTTTGTATATTTGAGCACTTAGTTATTCGGGGAGCACTGAGAAATCCCCTAGTACCCCGACGCGGTATGACAACGTAATCGGGGTCAGCAAGGGGTGATTTGGTTTCCCCATCCGCGATCGCGGTGGGGCGGAAAATTACCCCTGGCATAAAAAATCCTAGCCTCGTCAAATTCTGTTATTCTAAATAGGAAAGGAGGTGAAGTAGCTGTGGCAAACAGAAGATTGACATTTAGAGCAAGACCAACATCTAATCAGAAGTTAGTTTTACTGAACGCTCGGAAACTTCACCAATTACTCTATAATGCTTGTTTGGCTCATCGTCGGTATGAGTGGAGGAAAAACAGACACTCTGTTGACTACTTGACTCAGCAAAACATTCTTCCTGAATTCAAAGCATTTTGGACTGATTATCAGTGTTTGAATCACGGCTCGTTGCAAGCAACTGTCAAGCGGGTAGACCTGGCTTATAATTCATTTCTGAAAGGAATCCGAAAGCGTCCAAAGTTCAAGTCAATCAGAGATTATTCGGGATGGACTTATCCAGACGGACGGCAAGGATTCAAGGTCGAGGTTCAGTCAACCCAGAAATATGCGGTTAACTGTGGATGGGTCAAGCTGAATGATTTAAACATCCGGCTTAGGATTAGAGGTCGTTTCAAGTATTGGGGGAAACCAACAACTTGTACGGTTGTCTATCGTCCCCATCGGAATGAATGGTGGGTTTCATTCACTGTTAAAATTGATCAACCTCAACCGAAATTTGGAAGTGAGTCCGAGCTGGATTACGAGTCAATGGTTGCATTTGACCTAGGTACTGAAACCGCTTTAACCTACTATGATGGCTCAGAATTCACCAAGATTAATAACCCTAGATTTGAAGCTGAGTTTAGCCCGAAAATCAAGCAAGCCTCTCAGGGGTTAAGGAGGAAGCAACGACCGATTAAGGGTAAGCAAAAAGCTTCAAGTCGATGGAAAAAGGCTAATGGTCAAATCTCTAGGTTGAAAGGGAAGAAAGCCGCAGTTCGGAAAGATTGGCAGCATAAAGTTACTACAGATTTAGCAGGTCGTTATGACATCGTAGTGACTGAAAAACTGAATACTCGCGCAATGACTCGTAAGGCTAAAAAGGGGAGTAAGCCAAAGCAGCAAAAAACTGGTTTAAACCGTTCCATCCTCGATGTAGGTTTTGCAACTCTAAACCAGATGGCTCTTTATAAGGTGATTGGGAAAGGTGGTTTGCATTTAACGATTGATACTAAAAAAGTTAAGCCCTCTCAACGCTGTCCTAGCTGTGGAAAAGTCCATCTTGAGTGGGCCTCACTCAGCAATAGATATCATATCTGTGATGCTTGTGGGTTTGAGATAGACAGAGATCAAGGATCAGTTTTAGTCATGTTTAATGTCGCTTGTAATAAGCAACCGGGGTTAGGAACTAGCCTCGTCAGTCGTCGATGTTCTAGCTCTACTTCAGAGGACAGTAAGCATACTGGATCGATGAAGCAACTGGGGCAAATGAAGCGATTAAAATCTCAACGTAAAGCAGATGGTGGGAATGAAACCCCATCCGTCTATACGGTGGGGTAGTTCATCATGAGACGGTTTATTCATCTATTAGATCATCCTCAGATCAAACAGAGCATTCTGATCGCGTTAGGGATCATTCCTGCGATCGCCTTTGTGGGTACATCTCAGCGATCCCCCATCACCACATCCCCGACTTGCGATCATTCAACAGCGATCAAATCTAGCCATTCATTAACTGCGAGGGCATCGGTGACAGACGCTTTCCAATGGGCACAATTTCGCCGCCGATATCTTGATCCTAATCCTGGAGAATCAAACACTAACACCTGTAGTACAGACAATCCCTTCGATCAATCTGTGCGATCTGCTCTAAAAGCAGCAAACCTGGCTCAAACCGCAAATACTCAACAACAATGGGACGAAGTCGCCCGCTATTGGGTGCAAGCTGTCGCCTGGATGCAAGCCGTCCCCCCTAACAGTCCTCAACGGGCATTTGCAGAGAAAAAAGTGGTGGAATATATGCGAAACCTGGCTTATTCTCAGCAACAAGCTGCTATTGGCGCTTCAGCGTTGAGTTTTCCCAGCTTCGATAGCGAACCCCTCGATCAACAGTTAAGATTGTATTTGTCTTATCTCAGTACTGTGGGAAAGCCGGATATTCTGATTGTGGGTAGTTCACGAGCGTTACAAGGAATCGATCCGCAGCAACTCCAACAGTCTTTGGCCGCTATTGGGTATCGAGACTTAAAAATTTTTAATTTTGGTGTGAATGGAGCCACCGCCCAAGTGGTAGACTATATCCTCAGACAGGTTTTAACCCCCGATCAACTGCCGCGAATGATTGTCTGGGCAGATGGTGTACGAGCCTTTAATAGCGGCCGCATTGACCGCACTTATGAATCGATTATGGCATCGGCTGGCCATCAACGTTTAATTGCGGGAGTTCGTCCCCAACTCACCCCAACAGAATCATCTAATTCAGTCTCCTTCTGTGATGACTTACCGCGACACTGTCGTAAAAGTTGGCATAACAGGGATCAAGATCGACTCCAGCAGTTACAGGCAACCCCTTTTCAATTTCAAACCGTTAATTTAGTGAATCGTTCAACCTTTAGCACAACAGCAATGTTAGTATCGTTGAATGAGACTAATGCCAATGGATTTTTGCCGTTGTCCAATCAATACGATCCCTACAGTTATTATCAACGGCGGCCTTATGTTCCCGGTCGATATGATGGAGACTATCGAGCATTTAATTTAGGGGGAGCACAAGCAAACGCTCTCAGTTCGATTATGGCTTTTACAGAGACTTATAATATTCCCCTGGTGTTTGTTAATTTACCCCTAACTGATGACTATTTAGATGGGTTTCGATGGTGGGCTGAACAGGAATTTCGAGGCAATATGCAATATTTATCTCGTCAATATGGATTTATTTTTATTGATTTAGCAGAAAACGCCCTGACTCGTTATGATTATTTTGTCGATCCGAGTCATTTAAATCGTTACGGTGCCCGTAGTGTTGCGATCGCTTTAGCAGCGGACAGTTCTATTCCGTGGCCTGGGACTCAAACATCTGTGAGTCGATGAGTTTAGAATAAAATTCACAGATCAACTCAGGAACATCTTCCCCTCTAAATCCTTCAACAGTATAGAGCTACTCCCCGCTCATGTATCAACTAAACTGAGTTCAAGTCAGCGGTGTAATCAGCCAAATCACTTGAAAACAGGTATCCCTTAAAACTGCTGAATGATTGAATTGAGGAGAGATTGTATGAAATGTGTCTTACGGTGTGAGTCGGGAAATTTTCTGTGGAAGTTGACTCAATCTGTAACCGTTGGTAGCCTATCAACATTAGCATTGATGGCATTTGCGCTACCGACTTTATCCCCCAGTTTTGACGGTGCTAAAAGTGTCTGGAGTCTGCAAGCACAAGCTCAAACGGCTTCTACCTTCACAGCGGAAGAAATTCGCAATTATGCCCGTGCGGTTTTGGGCATGGAACCCAGACGACAAGCGGCTTACGAAGAAATTAGAAGTAGTGCAGGTACAACCATTCCGGTGGTGATTTGCAATCAAAACCGTAGTATTAATCAACTGCAACGAGAAATTCGAGCGATCGCAGTTAACTATTGTACCCAAGCGAAAGCTATCATTGAAAGTAATGACCTAACGATTTCTCAGTTTAACGAGATCACCCAGCAGCAACAATCGAATACGCAACTGAAGCAACAGATTCAAAGTGAGTTACTTCGCTTACAACAAAGTTTAGGGAATTAAGAGAAAAAAACGGGAGGTAAGCACTGTCTGATTTTAGTATTTCTATATGATGCTCAATTTAACAGCATGATTATAGGAACTAAGTTCAGTTGTTTACCACCATCGATGCTACAGGATAATTGAATTCGTATTTATTATTATGGTTACTACTTCTAATTTCAAGCAACTTTTTTATAAAACGCTAATTGTTAGTACGCTTTCCATTAGTGGTGGGTTAAGCGGTATGATTCCAGCGATCGCTAATCATATTTTTGCCATGGAGTTGAGCACAATAGCTTTGGCTCAAACTCAACAGGAATTTACCGCTGAAGAAGTGATGAATTATGCAAAAGCGGCTATTGCTTTGGAATCTAGACGTTATCAAGTGATGAACGAGATTAAGCAAATTGTTGGAGAAGTGCCTCGGATTATCTGCGATGAACCCAGTAGTATTAATGCACTGCCTGGGAATGTTCCTCAAATCGCGGTCAGTTATTGCGATCAAGCACGGCAAATGATTGAACGTCATAATTTAACCGTTTCTCGCTTTAATGAAATTACCCGCAAACAGCAAACTAATCCGGAATTTAGAGAGCAAATTCAGGCTGAAATTTTAAAATTATTAAACTCTGAGGCAAGTGAAAATAGCAAGTAACCGATTTAAATAGATAAGAATCCATTTTCGGGTAAAAGGGATTTAGAAACGATGCCATGCACTCCTTTTTGGGGAGCATTCACAACTTGGGTAATACGAAAATTTACCGCCAGAGAACAAAGAATATAAGCCTCTTCCGCCTCCAATTTTAAAACGGTTTGCAGAAACTGAATCATCTGTTGCAATGCCATCTCAAATGCCTCATCCAAGGTTTCACCAAAACCCATGGTCATCCAATCGGAGTGGTTTGTTGCAATCGGTGCATTCAAAGAAAAATCTTGATGTAAATGTAGCTCAATTGTACCATTCATTGAGGTTTCAATTGCTGTACCATTCACTTCTCCGGCTCCTTGGGCTGCGTGTCCATCTCCAATAGAAAACAGCGCCCCTGGCACAAAAACAGGTAAAAATATACGACAACCCACCTGAAGTTCAGGATTATCTAAATTTCCCCCATAGACTCCCGGCGGAATCGAAGATCGCTGAGTCTGAGGAGTTGCTACCCCTACAATACCAAAAAAAGGAATTAGGGGAATATGAATACCGCTACCGGGGGGAAACTCTGCTGTATTGTTGTCTAAATTAAGCGGTAGAAAACGCAGTCGGGATTGATCAAACTGTTGCGGTAGGGCACCCCAACCGGGACGAATGGCGTTAAACCCCATTGCTAAACGGGGAGAAATTGTCTTGAGGCGAACTTCAAGCACATCACCAGGTTGGGCATTTTCTACATAAATTGGACCGGTCAATAAATGGGGGCCAGGGCCGACTTGACGGGCTGGGGATAGGTTTTGACAAATTTCAATGAATTCAGGGGTTAAAAAGCTTTCTGGAGCCTGCTGATAAAGTTTAAATCCGGTATAGGTTTCCACATCAATCGAATCCCCCGACTCCACGAATAAAGCGGGTTGAAGTTCCGGGGAAAACCCCCCTAAATGAACCGTTTCACAGGTGGCTTTGAGTTCATGATGTACCATGAAAATTCTAGAATCAATTACAATAGCAAACAGAATTTATTAATTAAGGGGATTGATTCGCCCCCTGCCAACAAACGAGACGAAACGATAGATTCTAATGAGTCTAATTCAAGATATTATACAGTTTATTTATAAAATTTTAACAGCACCGATTCAGATTGGGGAAATTTCTATTTCTCTGAGTCTGATTTTAAAAATTATTATTGCCCTGATTCTTATTTTCTTCATTGCTCAATATTTAAGCAATTGGTTACGAGATCGGCTTTTAGTTCGTTTGGGTTTAGGGGAAGGCAGCAGAGAAGCGATCGCGACAATTTTTCGTTACTTTACCATTACTGTCGGATTTATTTGTGTTCCTCAAGCGGCTGGCTTAGATCTGCGTTCTTTAACCTTTTTAGCCGGAGGATTAGGAATTGGCATTGGATTTGGTTTTCAAGGATTAGCACAAAACTTTGTTAGTGGTTTAATTTTACTGCTTGAACAACCGATTAAAGTAGGGGATTATGTTGAAGTAGATAACTTAGAAGGAACGATCCGAAAAATTGCCCTGCGTTCAACAGTTATTGTTACTAATGATGAGATTTCAATTATTGTACCGAATTCTAATTTAGTTAATAATCGGATTGTGAATTGGAGTCATGGCAATCCAAATAGTCGAATTCATATTCCTGTACGAGTGGCTTATGGCAGCGATCCGGTATTAGTAACAGAATTGCTACTTTCGTCTGCCCGTCGCGATCGCAGAGTATTATCTCATCCGACTCCTCAAGTTTGGTTAAGTCGTTTTGGAGAAAGTGCTATACATTTTGAATTATTAGTATGGGTGAATCAACCTCGGGCTCGATTGCCAATTCAAAGTGCTTTAAATTATATTATTCAAAATGCTTTATATCAACATCATATTCGGATTCCTGTCAATCAACAGGATTTATGGATTAGAAACCCTGAAGACTTAAAAGTGGCTTTTACCGAAATTAAAACAAGAACGGTTGCTGAAAGTTCAGTAGATTCTGATTCTTATTCTGCTGAAAATATATCCCTAAGGGATTTACTCAGACAGGTGACCTATTTTGATAATTTTTCGGATTTACAGTTATTAAATTTAATTGAAATTGGTTATCAAGAAACCTTTTTAGCAGATCAATTTATCTTTCATGAAGACGATCCAGGAGATGCTTTTCATATTATTTTATCAGGCTCAGTTGCAATTCTTTCTGAGAAAACAAATAAACATATTCGAGATTTATATGCTGGAGATTTTTTTGGAGAACTTGCACTCATTTTAGGCATTCCGCGTTCAGCCGGAGTCAAAGCATTAGAAAAAACAATTCTATTTGTGGTTAGCCGAGATGTCTTTCAAAGATTTTTATCAACTCATCCCCGTTTGGCTGACCAGATTGCAGAAAAATTAGTTGAACGAGAACAAGAACTGATTCAACGCCAACAAATGTTACGAGATTTGGGAATTATTAGTTCTGAAGATATGCATAAAAACCCCTTAATTTGGATTCGCAAACGGATTAAAACGTTATTTGAAATTTGATAAAATAGAAATAGCCTGAACAATTATCTAGTATATATGCGACAAAAATTTTTTTTTTGCTAACTTTCAGCTTATTTTTCGTGTCATGTTTAGCCCGTACAAATATAAATGGGAGTCGCCCAGTGGAAACTTACACCAAGACGGAAAATGTTTGGCGCGCGGCCAACCCGTCGAATCAATACAGTGACATCCGACACACCATTGTGATTGCAGCACCTGCTGCTAATAATGATTATTATCAAGAGGTTTACAGCCAAATTATAGCGTTTGATATTGCCTATGCTCAATCTATTATTGGCAAAGATAATGTCGTTGTTTTAGGGGACAAAAAAGCCCTGAAGTTGTTAGAAAAAGAGCTACCAAACGATATCTTACTCCAAGCCCAAATGCGAGATATCTGGATGCGAGACTTCACGACAATTAATCCAACAAATCCCATTCAATTTCGCTATGCTGCCGCCGCCCAGGGAGGTCGTCAACGAGATGCAGATTGGGTTCAGATGGGTTTTGTTAAATTCACCGATAACCTAGGAATTAACTACCCCTATATCGATTTGATTTTGGATGGGGGAAATGTGGTTGATAATCACAAGGACAAGTTGATTGTAACAGACCGTTTCCTTGAGGATAATCATCTCAGCTACTCTCAAGCAAAAACTCGGCTTAAAAAACGGCTTAACCTGGCTTCTGTAGCAATTATTCCGGCAGATGACCCAGAAGGATTGGCTCATGCGGATGGGATGGTGATGTTTATTGATGATAATACTCTTGTCATTAACAGATACGATGAACCCTTTCGCGATCAAGTGATACGGGAGTTAACATCATCATTTCCCAACCTCAAAATTGTGGAAATTGATACTGATTTTGATCGGGAAGTCTGGGATGCACAATTTAGTTCAGCCTGTGGAATTCATGTCAATTCATTGGTGACTCCCAATTTTATTTATATGCCTGTATTTGGCACTGCCTTAGACCAAGAGATTATCAAAACGATTCAAGCCAACTCCAGCAAACAAGTGGTTCCTATTAATGCAGAGAATGTTTGTTTTATGGGAGGAAGTGTCAGATGTCTGGGTTGGCAAATGAGCGGTGAGGCAGCCAAAAAGGTGATTAATGCTGCAAGAGTTAAGTAGGGTGGATTACGCACTTTGTTAATCCACTACATTGCACAAGTGAGTAAGTCCTGACGTTGCATGCAACGTCAGGACGGGAGTAGTGAGTAGTGATCTGAAAATGCGGTTCGGGGACTCCCGTTATAGAACCCCTAAGGCGATACGCAAACTCCGTCTAGACTGGGCATTACCACCTGCTACTTAACTCGAACTTCGGTTAAATTAGTCTCAACTTTAGCCCAACCGTTTAACAATCAAATTTGCTAACTGTTTGGCGCTATCAATGACGGCTAAAGACGCGGTGGCCTGCTTCATGGTGTTTAATTTGTCAGGGGACTGTTGCAAATCAAATACAATTTGACTTAATTGTTCAGTGGTTAAGTCTTGCTGCTGAAGCATTAACGCTGCCCCTGCTTCAGTAAATACTTTTGCATTATAAGTTTGATGATCTTCAGCGGCGTAGGGATAGGGAATCAAAATAGAAGGAGTTTGAGTCACTGCTAATTCTGTTAATGTCCCCGAACCTGCCCGACTAATGGCTAGATTAGCACGGTTGAGTAAGGCTGCCATGCGATCGCAAAAAGGCAAGGCAATATATTGAGGATGCTTCAAACTCTCCATATCTGGGTCATGGGTTCCGGTTAAATGTACTACCCAAATTCCCGCCTTAAACCATTGAGGGGCTGCCTGACGCACCAATTGATTCACTGCCACTGCCCCTTGACTGCCTCCGACGACGACAATTAAAAAGGCATCTTCTGGAATGTTAAATAGTAGGGGTTGAGGAGATTCTAAAAAATCTGGACGTACAGGGGTGCCAACGACAACTGTTTTTTGAGGTACCGGAAGATGTGATTTTGTGGCTTCAAAGCCGAGGGCAACCACATCACACCAACGACTGAGTAAACGAGTCACTTTTCCCGGTAACACATTCGATTCGTGTAAAATAACGGGTATGCCCAAGGAACGCGCGGCTAAGATAGCGGGTGCAGCAATATAACCGCCTGTGGTGAATATCGCCTCAAAGTTTTCTTGTCTGAGTAAGCGCCGGACACTGAAAATAGAGGTGGTGAGGCGGTTGAGGGTGCGAACACTTCCCAAACCTAAGCGTGTTTGAAATCCTCCAACAGAAATTGTATGCAGGGGATAATGTTGGGGAACAAGTTGGGTCTCTAAACGGTCAGGAACACCGAGCCACTCAATGTGATGGTCTGACAGTTGGGCAGCGGTGGCGATCGCTGGAAATAAATGTCCTCCGGTCCCACTAGCAGCAATCAATAATCGCATAGAGAATTTTACTCAACTTTCATAGAATAGTGAATTGATATTGATCTTAGCCGTTGAAGGGATTTGACCTGTTTGAATTCACCTGTACAAGAAAACCACAATATAATAGCACTTCCAGTTCGTCTTGTTCATCGTTGAGTTATTAAACTGTCTAAATTGTAGGAATTATCGGATGAAGTGGAAAAAATTGCGATCGCAAATGGCATTGGATCATCAATGGTGTCGAGTCAGACAGGATACGGTTAAGTTACCCAATGGTACGATTATTGATGATTTTTTTATTAATATTCGCCCAGATATTGCGGTTGTCTTGGCGGTGACTCCACAGCAAGAGGTTATTTTTGTCTCTCAATATCGTCATGGGGTTGAGAAGGTGTTACTGGAACTTCCGGCTGGTTCTTTTGATCCGACAACGGAACAACCAGAAATTGCGGCTGATCGAGAGTTAGCGGAGGAAACAGGATATCAAGCTACATCGTTAATTAAACTGGCGACTTTGTACGATAACCCAGTCAAGGATACAAATTCTATTCATCTATTTTTAGCGAAAGATGTTTGTTATGCCAATCTCAGAAATTTAGATGTTACAGAAGACATTGATGTTATTTTAGTGCCGATCAAACAGATTAAAGCAAAAATTATAACAGGAGAAATTTGTGTTTCAGGAACGATTACTGCTTTATTTTTAGGATTAGATTATCTACAGCAGTATTCAGATTAATCATAACTGATATTTTGATAATCATCAGTTTCTTTATATTCATAAAAACGGCAGTCTTTACAGGGTCCTACTGGGTTAACGGCGCAGCGGATATAAGAGCAACGAGCATTATATTTACAAGTAATATCCCCAATTAGATATCCTACCCCTTCAATATATTCTGCATCAGCAGGTAAATTCGGTCGTCGCCAACGGGTTAATGCAACTGTATTGCCTACTGTTTGAATTTCTTGCAGTGCGCGGTTTTCCCATTCTCGCCAGAATCTGAGATAAATGAGAAATGGACTAATACCTAAGCTGAGAATGAATAGAGTTTGAAATAGCATTAGACTCTATAAAATTTCGACTCAATGCAGATGATATTCTACTATTTCTTATTTTATACCATTTCTCTAGACGGAAAATGTTTGGGCGTCAGCCCAACCCGTCGATAAAATGTTCGCAGCTTCCGTGGTGCCGACTATCATTGAATTAGAAGGTTATCATAATAGTTTTTAGTCTAGCATAAATCAAAGTAAGTTAACCCACTGAGAGTGTCAATCAATCTCATAAGGGTCTTACAAAATTACACTCTCATCAAATCACCCCCTGTAGCTCGCTCCCCACCTTCCTCCACCTTCCTATGCCTGGGGCTGTAGGAGAGAGGGGAACTATAGGGATAGGGAGTTACTCGTGGCAACATCACCCATGAATTGGTATTAATATACCGATCTAGATTTCTTCAATCTTGAGCGATTTAAAATCTGATGTAAATATCTAATAACACCTTTTAATTTTGGGAGTCCTGTTTGAGGAGAAATAATTAAACTCAGCAAAGAAACTAAACTAATTCGGATCAATCGATACCAAAAAGCGGATGAATCTGCATATTTTTCTAGACTGAGGAGATAACTATAAATACTATGTTCGAGTTTGATATGGGGATATTGACCAGTAATGGATGATGGATTATGTATTATTTTAATATCGGGTGTAATTGCCAGTTGATGACCTTGTTGACGATAGTGCATACAAAAATCAAAATCTTCATAATATAAAAAGTAATCTGGATTAAATTGAGGACATTTTTTAAACCGACTTAAGTTAATTAAAAGACTACAGCCACTGACCCAGTCAATAGGAATTAAGTCTTTTTCTGGGGAAAATTTATCGTAAATTTGAGGTAAAATTTCACCCGTTTTAGAATTAAATTGTCCTCCGCCTAACCAAATTTGACTATCGGGTTCTTCAATTAAAGTGCCTAAAATTGATAGATTAGGATATTGCTGAAAACAATTAATTGCATTTATAGTTATATTTTCGGGTAAATAAGCATCGGGGTTAATTAACCAAACAATAGCTGTTTTATCTTGTTGATATACCCAATTTAAACCGAGATTACATCCTTCTCCAAACCCTAAATTATGTGGTGCATCCAGTAAAAATACAGTCTTAGATTTTAATTGTTCAATTGAGCGATCCTCAGGGGAATTATTTACAATAACTATTTGATGATTAATTATAGATTGAATTTTAATTGAATTGATTAATCGTTGAATTAATTGAGTAGAGTAATAATTAACTATTATCCAATAAATCATTATCTATTTTATAATTTTACCTGTAAAAATAGCATTAAACTTATTATTATTGCTCAATTCCCAGAGATTGATAAGCTGCTAGAATTAACCCTTGAAGATAAGGATGAGATAAATCAACTGTTTTGGCATCTTGACGGCTTTTTCCCAGTAAGCCAGTTAAGCTTCCCGACTGGATAGCTAATACTTCTCCTTGAGGATTTCTGATTCTTAATTCTTGAGTATAATTGAAGTCCACTAAACTACATAAATATTGGCGATCGCTATAATAAAATGTTGCTTTTTTCGGGATTTTTGAATCCTGAGTGATTAAATTTTGAGGATGTCGAATACCAACAATTTCTAATTCAACCGCAGTGTGACCATTCCAGGTATTTTCTCGTAGTTTGTAAGCAATATCCACGTTTTGAGGTAAAGGAAAATATTCTCCCCAACGCCAAGCGATCGCATCAATTTTTGGTAATATTGCTAATTTATTTTCACTGATATTTTCCTGGGAAAGAGTCAGTTTTAGATGACCTTTACCAATAATTCGCTGTTTAATAATACGAGCATTTGCTGTCCAAAAAATAGGCGGGTCATTTTTAATTCCACAAGGATGCAGTAAATCTATTTGTTGATAAAGATCGAAATTAATTGATTTTAAATTGGTCTCAACATCTACCTTGACTAACGGCTTCAGATGCTTATTTTCTAAGCATTGATGGGCAAACGTACTTAATCTTTCTCTAAAATCCTCTAAATTTTTAGCAGGTAATGAAAATCCGCCTGCCGCTTTATGCCCCCCAAATTTATTCAGTAAGTCGGCACTAAATTGTAAACCCTCAAAAACATTAAATTCAGGAATACCTCTAGCCGAGCCCCGAATCATCTTTTCACTGTTTTCTGTCTGTTCTTCTTCCGTTCCAATAAACACAGGAACACCATATCGTTCCACTAAGCGAGAAGCCACAATCCCAATCACACCATGATGCCAATTCGGCTGCACCACCACTAATACCCGTTGTTGCTTAAAATCAATCTTGGTTTGTTCACACCATAAAATTGCCTGTTCTTCAATTTCAGTACAGAGTTGTTGACGTTTTTGATTAATTTGTTCGCATTGCATCGCCCGTTCTAAGGCAATTCCCATATTACTTGTTGTTAATAACTCAATCACAATTTCGGGATCGGCAATCCGGCCAATGGCATTAATTCTCGGCCCTAAACGAAAGCCAATTGCTTCTGGTTTTAATGGGGTTTTCGGTTTAGTTGTAATAGGAGTTTGTGGGTGATCTGCTGGGGCAGTTGTAGAGGAAACAGAAGCTGTACCAGAAATTTGAATTAAAGCTTGAACGCCTGGAATTTCCGACTGAGGCAATAACTTTAAACCCCGTTTTACCCAACGACGATTCACTCCAATTAAAGGCGCTAAATCCGCAATCGTTCCCAAGGTAAATAATTCTAATAACGGATTGACTAATCCATTAACTTGATCCAGTTTTTGTGCTAATGAAATTGCTAATATATACGCGACTCCCACACCTGCTAATCCATAATAAGGGGAAGAGGTCGGAATCAGTTTCGGATTTAAAATTGCATTGGCTGGCGGTAATTTAGGTGGCAAATCATGGTGATCCGTAATAATTACAGTTAGCCCGAGTTCTCTGGCTTTGGCAATCGGTTGATAAGCCGCAATTCCATTATCAACAGTTAAGATAATTTCCACACCTTCTTGATGAAACTCTTCTACAATCCGTTGATTAATCCCATAGCCTTCATGCATCCGACTAGGAATCGCATAATTAACCGTTGCCCCCAAAGTTGATAACGATCGCATTAATAACGCCGTACTGGTCATACCATCAGCATCATAATCCCCACAAATTGCAATCTTTTGCCCGGTTTCAATCGCCGTTTCCAATAGTTCAAGACTCAAAGATAAATCGCTAAACGCTTCTAAAGGAGAAGGCAAAATCGCTAATTCCGGTTGCAAAAACAGTTCCGCTTTTTCCGGGGTATCCAGTCCGCGATTGATTAAAACCTGCGCCAATAAAGGATGTAATGATAACGCAGTCGCTAACTCCCCCGCTTTCTCCGGTTGTGGGGGAAAAATTTCCCACCGTTGTTGGGGAAAAGTGGTGGTTTGATCTGGAACAAATGGCGGTTGTTGTGACACAATAATATAACAGATTTCTATAGCAGTAACGGCAGATCCCAGCTTTAACGAAATATTAACACTATTGAAAAATTATGAGCAGTTGAAAAAAACTAATTCGCGCTCTTGCCAAAATTGAGTCTATTCCCTGATAATTTCTCAGAAGATATCACGGATACATTCAACCCAGTTTAATCAGTTTAACCTGAGGTTGATCCAGAATGACTCTAACCAGGGAATATGACTGAAACAGCCGATCAATTATTAAAGCAGGGAATTTCCCAATATCAAAATCGCCAGTTTGAAGCAGCGATTGACTCATGGCAACAAGCATTAATATTGTACCAAGACCGGGGAAATCGCAAGCGTCAGGGGGCAGCCTGGGGTAACTTAGGGGTTGCTTATGCCGCCCTGTCTGATTATAGCGAAGCGATTCATTGCTACAAACAACATTTGGCGATCGCCCAAGAAATGGCAGACTTAAAAGGCCAAGCCAATGCTTTGGGAAATTTAGGGAATGTCTATTATACTCAAGAACAATACGATCGGGCGATAGAATTACAGTCGCAGCGTTTAGAGATTGCCCGTCAATTGAAAGATGCCCTGAGTCAAGAACAAACTCTATCTAACCTGGCTATAGCCTATCATGGGGCAGAGAAATTTACGGAGGCGATTGATTGTTATCAACAACAGCTTAGCATCGCTAAAGCCACGGATAATCGCTATTCTCAAGCCAATGCCTTAAAAAATATCAAACTGACTTACATTGCTCTTAATGATGAGGATAACATTCAAGCCTGTCGTCAGCAACAGTGGATCCTTGCCCGACAGTGGTTTGGGCAAGAAAATGGCAGTAATTTCCTGCATATTACCCAAACCGTCGGATTAGATTTCTCAGAAGATTTTGTTGGGGCAGATTTAAGCGGTTTAGATCTCAATTATGCCAATCTCCAAGGCGCAAACTTAGCCAATGCGAACCTAACTCAGACTGATTTCACCTTAGCTGATTTAAGTGGGGCAAACCTCAAAGGGGCAAACTTACAGCAAGCGATTTTGTCTAATGCCAACCTGCGAGATGCTGATTTAACTGGGGCTAATTTAACTCAAGCTGACTTACGCACCAAAATGCCCCGAGCCAATTTAAGTTATGCTAATCTACAACAAGCTGATTTAACTAGCGCCTATCTGCCACAAGCGAATTTAACCCATGCTAATCTACACCAGGCAATATTAAAGTATGCCGATCTTAGTAGCGTCAACTTCACCGGGGCCAATTTGCAACAGACAGATTTTTCCCAAGCTGAATTACAAGAAGCGATCGTTAAACAAGTACAATTTAGTCAGGCAATTGGCATTTCTCGCCGAATTAAACCGATTTTAGTCGAACAAGGTGCCCTTTTTGAGGACAATTAGGAAGTTATTTAAAAAAAGAAAAGAACTTAAATGATAGGTATAGAAGGACTTTGGCCCCATAATATTAGTCCCAATCGATTGGCGGTATTAGAACGAAAGTTAGCCGTATGGTTACGTTTGCAAACGTTATCTGAATCATTAAAAACGGCAATGACACCCTATAAAACGGGGGAAGAATTGCAATATCTGATGCAACAAGCTGCAACAGAAGGATGTAATTTTGCGCCATTTCAATTAATTGTCAACAAAATAGTTGCAGCCAAAAATGATAACTTTTTAACACTTACTGAAATTGTCGAACTCAATCCGTTAACTGATTTTGTCGGCGCAAGGCTACTCGGCGTTAATTTAAGTGGCTTAGATCTCAGTGGTGCTAATTTCCAAAATGCCTATTTGAGAGGGGCAGAATTAAGTGATGTCGATTTCAGTAATGCTAATTTAGTTGCGGTTAATTTAAGCGGCGCTGACTTAAGTGGGGCATTACTCAGTGATGCCAATTTAAGCCATGCTAATTTACATCGCGTGAGTTTAGCCTTAGCCAATTTAAGCGGCGCGAATTTAACCCAGGTCAATTTAACAGAAGCCAATTTAAGTAATTGTAATCTCAGTGATGCTGATTTAAGCGGCGCTATTCTGATAAATGCTGATTTACAACAAGCGGGTTTAGCTTTAACTAATTTAACTGGGGCAGATTTTAGCGGGGCAAATGTACAACAAGCCAGACTATGGCATGATGCCGGGTTATCTGAAGAAATCAAACAAGATTTAATTCAACGCGGGGCAATTTTTGAGGGTTAATTGAGAGAGAATAAGTAGAGACGTTGCATGCAACGTCTCTACAGGAGTATAAATCTTTCTGCTGTCGCCCGTTGCCTAATACTATTGTTGCGATTAAACCTCAACTTTATTAAAATGATTTTATTCTAGGCAAGAAACAACTTGATAATTTCTACTTTGTGATGTTGTTTTAAATTGGCGATCGCGTCTGTTAGTTTTGTAGATTTAAGCCTGACTGGGTATAGCTTCTAGAGTCTAGAGTCTCTGGCTTCTTCTACTAAAATTTTGAAACTTTAGGGGGCTAAATCCCCTAAATACCACATTGATCGCTTCTTTTCAAATAAAAACTACTAAACTTCTGGAAAGTAAAACTGTTTTTTTTACCGATATTTATAATATAAGCACTCAATTATAATCGAATTGATTTAAAATTTTAAAATAATAAAGAGAGGAAATTAGTTTTTCTATGAGTTTGTATAATAGAGATGTTGAAAATAAATTAATAAATTATGAAATTAAATAAAATTAAATTATTTAGTATTTCTTGTGTAGTTATAGTTTTGGCTTTTATAATATTGTTCAAAATTGATTTAGCTATTATTGCTGATGTACTCACAATTATAAGTTTTATTTTGCAATTTATGAGTTTAAATCTGTTTTCCCAAAAATCTTAGCTGTAGCGCTAATTCCCATCGGTATGATTTCTACCAATAGGGTTAAATCAGATTAAAAAGCCTCGGAAATAACCGGGGCTAATTTATTGGAATGGATTTTAATTAAACAAATTCTAAATTTTATTTAATCTCCTCCTTGTCTTCTTTGTCTCCCGTATCTCCGTTATCTCCCCCTTTCTCATGATTTGAATTGACAAACTGACCCAAGGGTTGAACTCGAAAACCGGGTGCAGTATATCCTTTAGGTAGATAACTTTCAGGAATTGTAATTTGATGTCCATCCCGCACTGCTGAATAGTGAGGTGAGAGAATTTCAATGTCAGCTTCGTTACACTGATCTTGAATATTTTGATGCAGTTGAGAATAAATTTTCGACATCAATAAAGGACTGTCGGTGTAAGCATTTAACTCATAACTGACATAAAAATCATCTAAACTCGTTTGCAATATAAACGGGGCGGGTTCGGCTAAAATATTCGGTGTGGCGATCGCTGCCTCTTGTAAGACTTGATGCACTTTACGCCAAGGAACATCATAGCCTAGCGTAATAGTAGTATGGAGAATCAGCGGGGGTGTATCGGTATCTCGTAGGGCTGCACTAAAATTGATTACATTGCTGGTGAGTACGGCTGAGTTGGGCATGGTAACGACTACATTTTTGGGAGTGCGGAGGCGGGTAACCAGGAGGGTTTTTTCGACAATATCACCCACTGCATCACCAATTTGAACGCGATCGCCGGCTTCAAAGGCACGGGTATAGATTAAGATTACCCCACCGACAATATTAGCAACGGCGGCGGTAGAACCGAGTGAGAGCAGAAGACCGAGAAAGATAGAAACCCCTTGAAAAGCAGGAGATCCTGAACCGGGTAGATAGGGAAAAGCGATCACCATTGCTAGGGCTAAGATTAAGAAAACGCATAATTTATAGCTAGGTTTTGCCCACTCTCGATAAAAGCCGGGAAAAGAAATATCTCCTCGTTCTATCTCCATAAAAATCAGGTGAACAAAGCGGATAATATAGTAAGTGAATAGAATAATAACCGCTATTACAAATAGGTTAGGGAGATAGTCGATAAATCCTTGTGAAACTTGGTCAAAGGCAGAAATCAGGTAATTTAAAAGATTATCTCCCAGTTGTTTAGTCCAGGGAAAAAAGCTAAACACTAAAGGAAAATAAATGTAGAGGACTAATAGCACAATCACCCAACGAATGAATCGGACGAAGCGAATTAGGATATCAGTCAGTCGAGATGCCGTGACTAACTCTATATCTTGAATTCTGAGGCTAGGCATACGGGTGTGTCGCCAAGAATCCAGTAATCGATAAATGCGAGGAAAAATTTGACTTAATATTAATTGAATCAAAATTAATACTGCTGTGGCAATGGCAGTGTAAATAGAAGCTCTAATCAGATAACTGGTACTCCGTTCTAGCCTGTAGGTTTGAAGCGCATCTTTAATTTTTGTCAAATATTCATTCCCTAGTTCTGTTCTCGTGAGGCGGGCTGCTTTGGCATCTTTTTCTGTTAAGGTGACCAGGGTTTTTTTGCCAATGATAATATTGGTAGTGTCTTCGAGTTCTTCTAGTTGAAGTAAATTGAGATCGGCTGAACTATCTTCGGCAACTTTTTGCAGTCGATTTGTAATTGCTTCTGCCCGTTCTTCAGAAGAAAATGAACCGACGTTAACTTGAATAGTAAAAAGGGTTTCATCAGCAAGAATAACGGGAAAACCATCAATTTTATTTCCAGTAGTTGCCTCTTCTTGGGAATAAACCGAATGGCTACTAATCAGACTCAGCCAGATGACTAAAACAAAAGAAATAAAAGCTTGCCAGTATTTTTTTTTCATCACTTTAGTGAACTCCAATGACTAAATAGACATGAATTTATAAACTTTTACAAAAGGGCTACTCAGATTTTTCAGAATGACTAATCGTCCAAAACGGCAGTTGTTGCGTAATTTGTAAACGCATATTATCAATTTTATTGTGAGCAAAAACATAGGTTTTATCTTGCCACAATGGAATAAAGGGAACATCTTCGGCAATGATTTTTTGAATCTCTGCAAAGATGGCTTGACGGGCTTGTTGGTCGGATTCTTGACGCTGTTTATCAATCAGTTGATTGATGCGATCGCTATAATAAAATGACCCTTGATATTGACTCGCCCCTTCTATACACCCTGTTTCTGCTGAACCGTTTGCACAATCTACAAATGGCTGAATATAGTTATCGGCATCTAAATAATCTGCATACCAATCTAACAAAAATGTCGGATAAATGCCTTTATCTAAATTTTGAAATGCTGTAGTTGATTCCACACTTTTGGGTTCAAATTGCAGTAAACCATCCAGTCTTTCATCGGCTAAGGCTTTGAGAGTACTGGCAAAGACTGCCCGAGTTTGTGCATTAGAAGCATACCATAATTCTACAACCGCTGGATTCTCGGCGCTATATCCGGCTTGTTGTAATAAAGATTTTGCTTTGTCAAAGTCACCTTCTCCGTAATTGTCTTTAAAGACGGGTTGATATTCCTCAAATGTTGTGGGAATTAAACTATAAAGAGATTCTCCTTGATCTTGTAATACTCGCTGTTTAATTAAAGGTCGATCGATAACGGCTGCGATCGCTTGCCGGACTTCAGGTTGATTTAAAGGTTCAGAATTTAGGTTTAAAACCATGTAACTAATTGTGTTACCATTGGCTTCTATGACTTGCCATTCTCCTTGTTGTGCACCTTTTATTAACTGAGTAATTTGATCGGGTTGTAAGGATAAATAAGCAACATTAATTGCCCTGCTGCGAAAGGCATTAAATAAATTAGCGGCACTAGAAAATAATTGTAAATCAATACCGGAATTAGCGGGTTTTTCTCCCCAATAATTCTCAAAGGCATCGAGGCGCATCACATCTACACCATAATTGGCTAATTGATAGGGGCCAGTGCCGACAAAGGTTTGCGGTTTAAATTTCCCGTCTCCAATTTCGTAGGCGGTGGGAGAGACTGCACACATTCCTGGAAATGTCAAGAGTGCGGGTAAGGCGGCAAAGGGTTGTTTCAACTTCAGGGTTAATTCATATTCTCCGGTAGCTTCGATGGACTCAACGGTATCGGACAGCAGGGAGGAAGGGGGACCGCCATTTTCAATAAACCGTTGCAGGGAAAACACCATAGCTGCGGCATTAAATGGGGTATCGTCATGAAAGACTACATCCTGACGTAAGGGGATAGTGTAAGTTAAGTTATCTTCACTAATAGTAGGTAAAGCAGTGGCTAGTTGAGGTTTGAGGGTGGTGGTACCCATTTCATAATCATATAGGCGATCGCCGAGGTTATATAATAAGTTAGCTGAAATCAGTTCATAAGCATCTGCTGGGTCGAGGGTACGGGGTTTGAGGGTGGTGCCAATTGTAATCCGATTTGAATTTTCGGTTGGGGTAACAGTATTGGTTTGGGGAGTGGGTTGACCACAACTGATCGCAAGAAGAAAGCAAATACAGAATAAGCTAATAAATTTTAGTAGGGGTTGCCAAGGATAATATTTAGTTTTAAATAGATTGATGTTTAGATGTTGAACAGACATAGAATCATATACTAGATTTATTTAAACTTCATGCATCATAGCACTGAATCTTTAATTTAAACCGTCTAATTCTGAAGATAACTATTTTACAAAAATACTAATAGCACAATATTTTTTGGAATAAATTAAAAATTTATTCTGATACTTGACGAGCGGTTTTTGCGGCTTCCATTAAATTTAATTGCAAAAATCGATCTAATGAGAGATAAAGCCATGTTAAAGAAGATTGGGGATCTTGATTCAATTTTAAACAGCCCAAAAAGCTCACTATTTCTTCAAGACTAGGATGAATTAAAATGGCATATAAATCCTGAATATTTGGGAAATCTTGCTGCATTTTTAATAAAGTTTGTTGGGCATCTTGTAAGAAATTTAATTGATATTTAGCAGAATATTGAGGTTCAATAAACCACCCTCGTATAAAACCAGAAATACAGTTTATATCGCCTGGATTCGCCATTTTAAAAGGATCTGAATCTTCAATCCAACCAATACTGAGACTCCGGCTAGGTGGGCTAAAGAAATAGATATCTGATTCACTGGCAACGGGATAAATAACATAAAAACCAACAGGATTTTGATTGTCACAACGTCGTAAAACTCGCATTCCTGTTCGATATTTATTTCCCCATATTCTGAGCAATTTGGCAATCCGAGCCATTCGCGGAACAGAGCAGGGTGTTTCATCCATCCAATTATAATATGTCGCCAATAAATTAGCCACAGGAATAGCATCACACCGGGGATCAAAAGCATCTGGTTTTAACAGAATCGATTGAGGAATCTGAGGGGGTTCTAATAAGACAGGAATAGCGGAAATTTCCACACTGGTGGTATTGCCATCAAAATGCTTTTTAATTAATCCTAAACTGGCTAACTTATCTAACATCATTCCGGCGGAGCGATCGCTACCTCGCTCTGATTCACTATAAAACAATTCGGCGGCTTCTTGATGAGTACAAATGACTGCATTTTCAATTGTTTCTAGTTGTTTTAAAGGGGGTTGTAAGTTGGGTTGATGTTGGCGTTGTTGCTTCACTAATAAATAAATCCATAACCGCATAAAATAATCGGCTCGTGTTCGAGTTAAGCCAATATGCTTGACCAATAAGCCGACTAAATCAGAATATTGTCCCGGAGCAAGCCAACGTTGAATTTCTTCTAAGTTCATTAATTTGTGATTAAACAGCAATTGATACCCCATACATCCCCCCATACATCCCCCTTTTATAAGGGGAGACACAGGGGGGTGGGAAACCCAAAGGGGGGTGAAGTCATGGGAACTGGGTGAAGAGAATGATTTGTTTCTCCACTGTCTTCTTCTATCGCCCCATCACCTCATGAATCTAATATAATCAAAAACTTCACCTTACTTCAACTCACTTCAATATTTTACAGTCTCTTTCAACCTTCTACAACTTCCTCTCAATTGCTTCAGATTACTCATTGCGAATTCATCGAATCTTTATAGACAATGGCGATAACACAATCAGACTGGAGGTGCAAATCATTGATGAGCTTCTTATCTACCCCATTTCAATTCATCCGGTTCAAACCACTTGTATTCAGTTCGTTGCAGCACCGCTCAAACGACGCTGTAGTGTGATGGATCCAACTCAGATGAAGCAAACTGAAGCAAAATTGCATAACTGCTGAAATCTGAGAAATATGTCTAAGTGAAGGGTTAAACCCCTATTCAATAGTTAGATCTCGCAATTTTTGAACAGGGATCGCAACTGAACCATTACCACTCAACCGACGAACCTCATTTGAGCTGTTTTCTCAACGTCTTTCAACCTCTAGGAAATAATTGATATGGACATTCAAGACATTTTAGCCAACTTGGTAAAACAAATTGATGATTCGCTTAATTTTCCAATCTTTCAACGCACTCAAACCAGTGTGAATGAAATTTTGTTTGAATCTGATATTGATGGCACTCGTTATTATTTAGTTCGTTGTCGTCCTCAAGAGACTGAGGAGTCTGTGAGTCTGAGTCCTCGTGAGCAGGCGATCGCTCATTTAGTGGCTCAAGGTTTACCGAATAAATGTATCGGTAAAGAGCTAGGAATTAGTCGCTGGACGGTTGCCACTCATTTACGCCGAGTCTATAAAAAATTAGGCGTGAGCACACGAGCGTCGATGACTGCACGACTGGTTGAACATAATCTTTTACACATTTAAGGCTTAATTTTTGATTGATTAGCCAGCCGGCTATGCTGTGGATATGAATCGCTTTTTCCTAAATTCAGAACGCAACTCAATAATCGCTCATGAGTGAGATAGCTGAATAATCAAATCAATTTGTGTTCTGTTTCAATCAAAACTAGAAGTTCTGAAAATTAGGGATTTTACCAAATATTTTTTAAATTTTTCTGAGGGGAGCTAGGGAATCATGAATATACTGGATTTCGAGACTTAAATTAAAACCGTTAAAATCATTATTCGCAGGAGAATTTTATCGGATGCACATAAAAGGAGTACATCGAGTTTTGATTCAGTCTTTAATGACTCTCAAAGGCGTAATTTCTCTGATTACCAATCCCAATAATACGATGTCAGTTTATGACATCGAAGACGCATTAATTCATGAAAAACCCAATCAAGTTTCAATTGCCTTTGTCCAAGAGCAACCGGGAATTCAACAGATTATCAAAGAACGGTATTTAGCCTCGGAACCCGATATTGAGCAGTTACTCAAATGTTCAGAAAATTCTTTAGGATATCGATATGCTAGCTATCTCACAGCCTCAGGATTTGATCCCCATTTCTATCGCGATTTAGAAATTAAAGATGATGTCAGTTATCTGTTGATGCGCCGTCGTCAAACCCATGATATCTGGCATATTATCACAGGTTTTGGTGCGGATGTGGCTTCTGAATTAGGGCTGAAGGCTTTTGAACTGGCTCAAACTCGTAGCCCCATGTCTGCTTTACTGGTGGCAGGTGGACTCGTCCGAACCTTATTTGAAACCCCGGAAGATTTGGGATATCTTTTAGATCGCTTAGCTGTAGGTTACCGTATGGGAGCACAAGCAAAGCCATTTCTTGCCCAAAAATGGGAAGAAGATTGGCAAAAATCGATAGAACAATGGCGTAGTGAGTTAGATGTTGAAGTACCTCCCACTTACATTCCTTAACTCTAGTTCATCTTTCCGGCGGCAGGAGACCCCCGCCATAAGTTTACGTTGGCGCTCTTGAGGAATACCCCACAGGAATTCTGCTACCCACAAAGCAGTCTGGATGAAGTATAATAAAGCTATGACTCAATCCCTGACTACTAGATGTAAGTTGATAGTCCCAG